>JAYVSA010000078.1:0-18324 GCA_043775765.1 Breznakibacter sp.
ACAACAGGGCATGCATTTACCACCATTAACGGTAATGGACGCATTCTGCTCTCGTCAAACAATTGGCCTTCGGGTGATGCAACCGATTTTATTACCGCAGGACTTGGTCAAGGAACGGTGGTTTTTTATGGTTCATCAAACTATTCTTTAACAACACCTCGTACATTCTATAATATGGAGGTGATGATGTCTGCTGCTAACACTCTTACGTTAATGTCCGATTATAATCTGAATGGCAATTTGGAGGTGAAAACGGGTACATTTAAAATCAACGACGATGTCGCAACGTCCATTCGTACTCTTATTGTTAAAGGGAATGTGGATGTAACTTCGGGTGCAAGTATTAGAACGGGTTTAGGCAAGACCAATGGTGCTTTTTCTATACCAGGAACAATGCCTGCAAGTGGTAATTACCATAAAATATATCACCAATTTGAAATTTGGGGTAATTTTACCAATAATGGCACTGTACGATTTACCAATCAGGCGGCCAATACTCCTGTATATAACCAGTTTACAAATACTGGAGCTGTTTCAGTTTGGTTTAAAGGGCTTACAAATAATATCGCCACTTGTAACGGAACGACAGATTTCTATAACTTAATTATAGATAAAGGTACTGATCAGACATATACCTTAGAGCTAGATGCGTCGGCAACGGCAAATTTTGCACTTTATGGTCCCAACAGCGTGGGGCGTAATGAAAATGCTCCGTACTCTGCCTTAAACCCAGAGATGCGTAAAGCGTTGTGGATTTATAATGGAACTTTAAAACTTACAGGCGATTTAACCATTCCAACCTTATCGGAAGGTAGTGACGTGAGTGGTAATGGCGACTATGCAATTGGTGGAAATGCTTGCTTGTGGATTGCCAGTGCCAATGTATCTGTTTACTCAACAGCTCAACAGGCGAGCGAGTTACCTGCAAGTGCAGTAGGTTTAAATACAGGAACTTCAAATCAGGCATTAAGTGTTTATGGCAAATATAGAATTAGTGCAGGTACTTTTGCCACACGTAATTCGGCTGGATTAATATTCTGGTCTACAGCTAATGCGGTAGTCTCCATAGAAGGTGGTACCACTACCGTGGCGCAGTTTAGAAGTGCTGCCAGTGGAACAGGGCAAACAAGTTATTTGCAAAGTGGTGGTATCTTAAAAGTAGATGCCATTGGTGAAGTAACGAATGGATTTCCACTCTTTGGATTCGACTCCTCTGATGGTGTTTTTGTGATGAGTGGAGGCGAAATACAGGTTTTAGGTGAATCTGGAAATACAAATGACGTTTATCTGCCTATTAGCGATGGAAACTACAATGTAACGGGTGGTAAACTAACCATGTCTGTTAATGGTAATATCACTCTCGATTACTATTCGAACGTACCTTTTTATAATGTCGATATTTCTCGTTTAAATGCTGCAAATACGGCAGTGATAAGTTTGAAGACGTCAATGAAGGTGTTGAATGATATCTCTTTAGGAAGCAATAGTACATTGACTTCTAATAACTTAGATTTATTTGTAGGTGAGAATTTAACGGTAAATGGAACCTATACTCCTGGAACAAATACAACCACTTTTAATGGTTCAAAGAACTCAATAATCACAAACCTATCGGCACTAACGCTTAATAAAGTTGTGATTGCTAAGAGCGCCCACCCAACGTTGGGTAGCTATTACGGTGTAAGTTGTGCCAGTAGCAATTTGTCTATCGGTAGCGACTTAACGCTTACTTTAGGTAGTTTTAATACAGTAACTTTTTCTCCAAACGTGGCGGGTAACATCGTTATTACAGATGGTTTAATTTCAAATACCACAGGAGCCACTGTTTTAAATGGCGGTGCTACACAATCATTAAGCGGTTCGGGATTGAACTTTGGTTCTGTAACGCTCAATAATGGGAATTTTGGGGCACAATTGCTTACCGATATTGTGGTTAATAATTTAGCATTTAACGCTGCGGGTTCTGCCAAAGTAAATTTAGGCGCTTATAACCTCAAAGTTGCTGGGGCAATTACAAATTCAAATTCCAGTCGTTATATTTATGGAGCAGGTAACGCTTCCGATGGTGGATTAAGTTTATATGTAAGTGGTAATGGCGCAAAAACGTATCCAATTGGTATGGTTGCAAAGTACACGCCAGCCTCAATGACCATCTCTGGTTATAGCTCCGCGGGATTTGTTACCGTTATTCCTGTAAATGCAAGTTTGGCAACAACAAATCCAGCAGGAGGTGTTTTAATGCCGTATTACTGGAAGACGAATTATTCTGGGTTTACCACTTTGCCTAATGTTATATACACATTTACTTATGCTGAGACAGATAACGCGGGTTATTATCCGGGTAAAGTTTTAGATGTTTCGCCCTATACGAGGTCTTATGTAAACAATTTGGCTAAGGTTGATGCAACGGCCAATACCATTACATTTGATACTCCATTTGCATTAGAAAAAGCGAACTATACCGCAGGTGCTTCCAATAGATTTACTGGAACTGTTGCTACTTTTTATTCAAATGGATCTTACGTCAATTGGAGTAGTGGTGCACATTGGCATCAGGGCAGTAAAGCTGGGGCAACAGGTGTTGTGCCAACAGCTGGTAGTATTGTTTATATTTATGGTGCGGGGCGTATTTATGGAGATGCTATAGCTAATACTCCAGCTGAGATTATTTTTGATCACGACTATGTAACATATCCTATACCTGATAGTGAAAAGGTTCCTCGTTTGCAATTTAATACTTTAGGAACATTTAATGTAGGACGAGTTAGTGGAACGGGTATGATCTCTTTCGAAGCTGCAACTGCAATAACACTCAATGGAGATTTTGGCGATTTTGGAACTAATCCCGAATCGTATTACCTCTATTATGGTGGAGGTGCAACATTAACGAACATCCCTTCGCCTATACCAAATTTGCTTTTTGAAGGAACGGCTAAGAATATCAATCAGTCTATTACTGTAAATAACGACTTTATTATTCAAGGAAGTACAACTGTTACTCCATATCAAAATGTTGATATTAAGCGAGATCTTTCAATTGGTATGTGGGATGGAGGTACATTGCAATTTAGAGGCAGTGGCACTCCTATAACTATGACTGTTGGGCGAAATGTTGATTTCACTAAGGATCCTGCAGGGACATTGGGTACTCGTACAATTGTGTGCGAAGCAACTGCAAATGATATTGCTCATAGATTGATAGTAAAAGGTGATATTATTCATGGAGCTGTTAATTCATCGACCTTTGATCTTTATAATGGTGCAGCAAACAGAAATCGTGTTGTTTTAGAGTTGGCCGGAACTGGAACCAATAGCTACACTCGTACCTCTACGGCAGTACCCGATTTTTATCAAATAGTGATGAATAAAGGGGTTGATCAAACAAGCTCATTCACATTTAACCAATATTTTACAATATATACTGGGGGCAACAATGGTGCAACCAAGTCGATTACCATGCAAGATGGATCACTTGTGATGAATAGCGCCAATTTTACTAATTTTAATTTGACCTCTGGAGGTAATAATTTTGCCATTCCTAGTACATCGGCACTTATTTTAACGGCGGGTTCTTATACGGCCAACGGAGCTTCGGGTATTGATTTGGACGGAGAGCTTAATCTGAATGGTGGTTCTCTTGATATGACGGGTGGTGATAATCCTATTGTTATTGGTGCAAGTGGCGCATCAACTATTGATGTGTCTGCTGGTACTTTAACTGTTGGTGGGCAAATACGCCGAGGTGTTAATAGCGAAGTAGGAATGTTAAAATACTACCAGTCGGGCGGTAACGTGTATGTTGGTAGAACAACAACGGGTGCTACAACGCGTGGTACATTGGAAGTTATGGGAACGGGTAGTGTCTTAAGTGTTACTGCTGGCGACTTGTATATTGAAAGAGCTTCAGCGTTAACCATGCCTGGTTTATATCTTATGCCTGAAACAATAACTTTAGCTTCGGGTAACACTATTCATATTGGATCTCCAAGCGTGGGAAGTCAAACCGTTGGCATTTATTCAACTCCAACACTTCAAAACTTAGATGTTCTCAATAGCTGTACCGCTAAATTATTAACTGTACCTCTAACGCTCGCAGGCAATTTGTCTATAACAAGTGGTGTTTTCAATGCCAATGGTTTAGCGTTAAATATTGCGGGTGATTTTACTAATAGTGGCACGTTTACCCATGTAAATAACACTACCACATTTAATGGAAGTGTTGCACAGGCTATAAATGGGGCAACAACTTTTTTTAATTTAACTAAATTGACACCAAATACGCTTAATGTTAATAGTCCAATTACGGTGGCAAATGATTTACTCCTTTCAAGTGGTACGTTAGCAGATAATGGCAATACTATATCGGTAAAAGGAGATGCAACCATTAATGGCACACATCAATACACTGCAGGTGCTGGTAAAGGCATCTTGTTAGATAACACCTTAACGTCTCAGAATTTGTTAGGAAGTGGCACCATTGGCAAGCTAACAATCAATAACTCAAAAGGTGTTGATGTTCCAGTTGGTAATCTCTTAACTATTACCAATGACTTAAGGCTAGAGGCTGGGGTTTTTAATATTGATAAGAACCTATTAACACTAAGTTCGGCTTGTACGGTTACGGCTGGTAATGTCTTTTCAGCTTCAAATATGATACAAACGAACGCCTCGTTTACCGATAATGGTGTAACGAAGGTTTTCCCTAGTGGTGCCTCATCATTTACCTATCCAGTTGGAGCAGGAGGCAAATATACTCCAGTTGTATTTACAATTTCTGCAAATGGTAATTCTACTGGTAGCATTACCGTTAAGTCGGCTGCAGAATATCATCCAACGGTGCTCGATCCTGCCAATGTTCTTCAATACTACTGGAGTGTTTCGGCAAGTGGTATGTCGGGCTTTAGTGCAGATGCAACCTACAAATACGAGAGTGCAGATGTACGTGTGACGGGTGCAAATACCGAAGCCGATTATATTGCGGCTCGTTTGTTATCGAACGGACTTGGTCAGTGGACTAAATTTGATAACACAACCGTAGACGAGGCGACGAATAAAATTTTATTCTCTTATCTGGGCGCTGGAGATGCAGAGGTTAGTGGCGACTATACCGCGGGAATCAATGCGGCCATTCCTGCTACGGTGCCTCGTTATGAGTCTACCGAAGATGGTGATTGGACGGATGTGACGGTTTGGAGTTTAATCGATGCGGTAAGCGGTGTTCCTGGTGCAGCTGGTGTTAGTATTCCTGTAGGAGGTCCGCGAGGTTCCATTGCAACGGTTAAGCATGTGGTTACATCGGCTGGAAACGGTATCTCATCGTACAACACAATTTTGCAAGGGCCTGCGGGTAATTTAATATTGGGTACTACATACGGACACCGTTTGGGTATTGTTGCCGGAACAGGTACGCTCTCATGTGCTGTTGGCGATTTACCTGCTTCTGATTTTGCGCAATTCTTTACCTCTTCGGGCGGAACGCTTGAGTATAACGGGTTGGGTTCAATTGATATTTTAACGGATTTACCGTCTATCAATAATTTGAAATTATCTGGTACTGGAACGCGTCGATTACCAAATATTGATATACAGTTATTAGGTACTTTAAATATTAATGGTCCTATTGTCGATAATGATACGTATGATAAAGCAATCAGTATAAAAGGGAATGTTACGTTCGATTCAGGAACTTATACTGCTGGCAATTTGGATGGTGCGAAGTTTGTTTTGAATGGAACTGCTGCACAAACAATTGGTGGTGTTTCAAGCTTTACGGGTTCGAATGATTTTTACCATTTTGAATTGAATAATTCCGCTGGTGCAACGTTGAATAGGCCATTAGATATTTCGGGCAACTTAACCTTAACAAGCGGTTTGCTTACTACTTCGGCTACTAATATTTTAAAGATGTCGTCTGCTAGCGCAACTGCTTCGGCGGGCACAAATAGCTCTTTTGTTAATGGTCCAATGCAAAAGCAAATTACTTCGGGTAATGGTTTTACTTTTCCTGTTGGTAATGCGACTAGGTTAGGGGCTTTAGCGCTTGAAAGTGTGAGTGTGACTGGCTTATGGAAGGCGCAGTACTTTAGTGGATCGGCCGATTTGGCGGGTTTAACAACAAGTAGTATGTTGTCACCAGTTGCTTTTGTTAGTACCAATGAGTATTGGAATGTGGTGGCACCTTCTGCCGCTACGGCTACTCCTACTTTGCGTTGGGATAGCTCCAGTGGGGTAAATCCGAGTGAGACTGGTTTACGTGGCGTGCAATGGATTACTACTCAATGGAATGAAGTGGCATTGACCTCAATTGCTGGTACCTCAACCGCTGGTTCGGCCAAATCGGCATCGACAATATCTTTTAATGCCAACGCAGGTGGTAACTATTTTACTTTTGGTGCTATTACTATACCGGCTTATACTTGGACTGGAACAACTGATACCGACTGGTTTAAAACAACCAACTGGAGTGGTGGTATTGTGCCATCGGCTAGTTCAAATACTACTATTGCCGATGTTGCAAATCAGCCAATTGTTAGTGGAACGAGTGTGGCTCAAACGAATAATCTTGTTATTAATTCGGGTGCTACGTCTACTCTTACTTTAGCATCAGGTAGTCAAATGACTATTAATGGTACATTAACCAATAATGGCACCGTAATAATTCAAAATACTATTCCTGTAATGGCTTCACTCATTACTAAAGGCGCAATAGCCGTAGCTGGAAATACATCCGTTCAATCGACGTTTGCTAAAGACAATATTCGTTACTGGTACTATGGATTTAGTATTACGGGTGCTGGCGTGACATCTGGTTTCTGGGGTGCTGCTGATGCAACGAATGTTGGGGCGTTTAAGTTTTCTGGTGGTTGGACGCGTTTTACAAATAATACCACAGCATTAAGCAGTAATCCGTTGTCAGGTGTGATGAATGGCTATTCGGTTAAATTAAAAGGAAGCGGAACAGTTGCTTTAACTGCTACGGGAACTCTAAATAGTGGCGATTATAGTACCACTCTTCCAGCATCAACGTTTAGTTTGCTTTGCAATCCGTATCCATCGGCAATTGACATGTCTGTTGTGTATGCTGCTGCATCGGCCAATTACGGTGCTTCGGCCATTGATCCTACCTACTGGGTGCCAACGAATGCAACAGCTACTCTCGTGTTCTCAACGTATAATCTTTCTACTGGAATAGGGGCAAATGGCGGCTCAAAAATATTGCCAAGTACACAAGCTTTTTGGGCTAGTAATAATGCTGCTACAAGCAAGCCATTTTCACTATTGCAAGCAGCACGTGTTCACTCTGTAGCTACATCGTTGAAGTCTTTACCACAAAATGCTACCGAATCTACTGATATTTTTAGAATGGAATTGGTTGGTGGTGTTTATAACGATGAGTTAGTGGTTGGTTTTAGAGATGTTGGTTCCGATTTAGTTACCACTTACGACTCAGGCAAGAAGTTAAATAGTGGTGCTACAGCCAGTAATATTTACTCAATAAAAGATTCTAAACAGTTGGTAATTAATATGTTGCCTCTTAATGTGTCTGAACAAATAGTTCCATTAGAATTAAGTATTGGTTCTGCCGTTGCTGGTGATTATCTTTTGAGAGCTACTAATCTGGCCAATTTCGACTCAAGTATAGATGTCTTTCTTGAAGATTTAACTCTAGGTTCGATGGTTGATTTGCGTGCTGTAGGAGAGGTTTCGGTATCGCTTTCCGCAGGTGTTATTTCCAATCGTTATGTGTTGCATTTTAAACCAGCAAGCGTTTATACTCCTGAGAAAGTTGTTCCTGCTATTTCAGCAAATAGTATTGATATTAAAAAAGTTGGTGAGAAAGTTGTTGTAACAATCAATAGCGATCAGGAGGTTAATGCCGATGTTGAGGTTTTAACCATTGAGGGGGCTTTAGTATCTAAATTCGTAACACATTTAGCAACAACAACATTTGAACTACCTAGTTCGAACGCATTATATGTTGTAAAAGTGGTAAATGGGTCAGATGTTAAGACGCTAAAAGTAGTTTCTAAAAAATAAGCAGTAGAATTTTATAATAAGGAGGGTTCATCTTTTTAGGTGAACCCTTTTTTATAATCAATCATTTGAGATGTATGCAACAAAAAAAGGGTCAAAATCTAAGATTTTGACCCTTTTAAGAGTGGTGCCACCTGGAATCGAACCAGGGACACAAGGATTTTCAATCCTTTGCTCTACCGACTGAGCTATGGCACCCCTTAAATAAGTTGTTGCTACAAAAAAACAATGTAGTTGATGAATTCTAATAGTATAACTTTTTACACTATTTTGAGAGTGGTGCCACCTGGAATCGAACCAGGGACACAAGGATTTTCAATCCTTTGCTCTACCGACTGAGCTATGGCACCCCTTTGCTTAAATGCGGTGCAAAGATATGCAAACATTTTATAAAAAAAAGAGAAACTATTAATAATATTTAATCTTTCCAATATTATTTTTGTTCGGCATATCTTGTTACTTTTGTACAAAATTAATTTATGGAGTATTATACTCATCAACTGGCTAATAATCTACGTCTTATCTATTATCCAACCAAATCTGAGGTCGGATATTGTGGTATGTTTATCAATACTGGTAGTAGGGATGAACTTGAAAACGAGCATGGTTTAGCCCATTTTATTGAGCATACCATTTTTAAAGGCACCAACAAACGATCACTTTATCAAATACTGAGTCGTATTGATGACGTGGGCGGTGAAATAAATGCTTATACAACGAAAGAGGAGACAGGGATTTATTCGGCTTTTTTAAAGCGCGATTTGGAACGAGCCATCGACCTGATTGCTGATATTACCTTTAATTCTCAGTTTCCAGAGAGTGAGCTGATTAAAGAAGTTGAGGTTGTTGTAGATGAGATTAATTCGTATAAAGATAGTCCGGCAGAACTTATTTTCGATGATTTTGAAGACGTGGTGTTTAAGAATCATCCTATGGGTCGTAATATTTTAGGGTTGCCGAAAGAGATTCGTAAATTTTCCAAAAAAAACATTGAAGGGTTTGTAAACAGAACCTATAACACCGATCAGATGGTGTTTTGTGTGTTGGGTAAGTTTCAACCCGCCAAGGTAATTACTCTATTTGAAAAGTACTTCTCCCACATTCCTGTAAATAATAGAGATTGGGAACGCACTATTATGGCACCTTATCAGCCACAATCCTTGGTTTTAAATAAGAAGACATTTCAAAGTCATTGTGTAATTGGCAATAGGGCTTACAATGCGCAAGACGATAGGCGTTTGCCACTTCACTTGTTGGTAAATTTGCTTGGTGGTTCGGCAAGTAATTCTCGTTTGAACTGGGCCTTACGTGAGCAGAGCGGTATTGCTTATGCTGTGGAATCGAGCTATTCGCCTTATTGCGATACGGGCGTCTTTAATATCTATTTTGGCACAGATAAGAACAATGTAGAGAAGAGTTTAGAGATTATTCATCGCGAATTAGCCATTTTGCGCGATTCGCCTCTATCAGCATCTGAACTGCATCGTATTAAGCGTCAAATTATTGGTCAAACCACCATCAGTTTTGAGAATAAGGAGTCGTTATTGTTTTCGGTGGCCAAGAGCTATCTGCTTTATGGTAAGGTGGATACGATGGAGGATGTGTATCGTAAAATAGAGAGCGTTACCTCGCAACAACTTCAGGAGATTGCCAATGACGTTTTTGACGAGAAGCAACTCTCATATTTGATTTTTAAATAGTTTGCAACATGTATAAGGAAGAGTTACTCGACGAATATATTCTGAATCATATAACGGCCGAAGATGAGGTTTTGCAAGAACTCGACAGACAAACTCATTTGGAGGTTTTGCATCCGCGTATGTTGTCGGGGCATTTGCAGGGGCAAATTTTAAAGTTGCTCTGCTCGATGATACAACCGAAGCGGATTTTGGAGATTGGTGCTTTTACGGGCTACTCGGCTATTTGTTTTGCTCAAGGTACTTCGGAAACGTGTATGGTAGATACTATTGAGATTGATGATGAGCAAGAGAGTAGGATTCGAAGTTTTTTGGATAAGGCGGGCGTTGCGCATAAGGTGAATTTGATTATTGGCGATGCTTTGGATGTTCTGCCAACCCTCAATGAAACGTACGACTTGGTGTTTATAGATGGCGATAAACGGGAATATTTGGCATATTATAATTTGGTGTTCGATAAGGTTAGGCCTGGTGGTTATATTTTGGCCGATAATATATTGTGGGGCAACAAGGTGATAGAACCTGTTGCAAAGAATGATTTACAGACCAAGGGGATATTGGAGTTTAATAGTTTTGTGAAGAATGACACGCGCATAGAGAGTGCTATTTTGCCTTTGCGTGATGGTATTTTTATGATTAGGAAGTTGTGATTTGATGCCTCTCTGGATAGTCTCTATATACATGTGTGAGGGAGCGAAGAGGAAATCCTTTTTGCCTCTTTAAGTTGCTTGTTCGTGAGGTCTTATGGGCAAAAAGATTGGAACGTAGAGCCCGACAGCAGGGGCAAGTGATTATGGACTGGTTTTTTGTAATAAACCTTAAAAACAGTTAAATTGCCCCTGGTGGCACACCCAAAAGCTATTATAATATTGAAAAATTACTAGTTTTGTTAAAAAAAATAATCAAATGAAGATGATTCTGCGTTTTGTAAATGGGTTTATATTTTTTGGGGTTTTAGCTTTTGTAGGCTGTAAACCTGTGGATAGCAATGGTTTAGAGATTAATGGAAGTGGAAAATTGAAATCGGAAGTTCGATCAATGGATTTGGATGAGATTAAAACAATTGAAATTGATGGCGATTTCAATGTTAGCTTCACCACAAAACGCAGTGGCTCAACTATTTTGGTTATTGCGGAAGATAATTTGTTGCCTTACATTGAAACTAAACAGAGCAACGGCACGCTTTCAATATCTAATAAAGCGGGCTACTCTTTGATACCGAAAAAAGATATTAATATTGATATTAAAGCATTGAGCCTGAGTGGTATAAATATTCAGGGGAATGGTTCTCTTTTGGTAGATACACTACAAGGAATTGAGCCTCATATTGACATTAATGGTTCAGGAATTCTTGACATTAAAGGTTTTAAGTGTACAAAGGTTTATGCAACCATCAATGGTACGGGAAAATGTTCGTATTATGGTAAGGTGTCTACCTTAGATTTAACCATTAATGGTGCTGGTTTTACCGATGTTTTTGCTTCTACGCTCACTATTTTTGCAGCTATTAATGGAGCTGGAGTGGTTCGTTATAAGGGTGATCCGTACGTGAAACCTAATATTTCGGGAACGGGAAGTGTTACTAAATTCTAAAAGCAATGAAAACTAAAGCGGTTCTTTTTTTTGCAGATGGGTTTGAGGAGATGGAGGCTATTGCGCCTTTAGATTTGCTCCGACGCGCTGATATAGAGGTTGTTATGGTTTCGGTGAGTAATAAGCTTGAGGTTGTTGGAGCACATAATATTGAGGTTAAGTGCGATGTGTTACTTGCTGATTTACAACTCGATGGCGTAACCGTTTTTGTGCTTCCTGGTGGTCCAGGACATAGAACGTTGGGCGATAGTAAGCGTGTTTGTGATATGTTGGTGGAGGCCAATAATAAAGGGTTTCTTCTTGCTGCAATTTGTGCAGCTCCTTCTATCCTCGGAAAACTAGATATTTTGAATGATAGAAGGGCGTGCTGTTTTCCTGGTTTTGAAGGTTTGCTAAGTTGTAAGGATGTGGTTATGAATGAGCCTACGGTTACGGATGGTAACATTATAACCAGTAGAGGTGCAGGAACGGCTTTTTTGTTTGGTATTGCCATTGTGGAATATCTATTTGGTAAGGAAAAGGCAATGAAGTTGAGTGAGCAAACAATTTATATGAAGTAATTGAATAGTAATGAATACACAAAAGGAGATTATCTTATTAAATATTTCGGGTGCCGATAAGCCTGGGTTAACGGCTCAACTTACCGAAGTGTTGGCGCACTATAACGTTAGGATTTTAGATTTGGGTCAGGCTGTGATACATGACGATTTGGCCCTCGGTATCTTGTTTGAAGTGCCACAAGAATCTGAATCATCGCCTATTTTAAAGGATATTCTTTTTAAGAGTTACGAGCTTGGGCTTAATGTGAAGTTTACACCAATTACCGAAGGGCGTTACGATGAGTGGGTGGGGCATCAAGGAAAAGATCGATATATTGTTACTCTTTTGGCCAGATATCTGACAGCTGAACATTTGGCAAAGGCAACGGCTATTATTTCGAGCCAAGGGTTGAATATTGATATGATTACTCGTTTGTCTGGTCGTGCGTCTTTAACCGGCGATACCTCTAATTCTAAGGCTGTTGTTGAGTTTTCCGTTCGTGGTACGCCTACGAATATTGATTTAATGAAGAGCAATTTTGTTGATGTGTCGGGTGAAACGGGTATTGATATTGCGTTTCAAGTCGATAGTATTTTTAGACGTAACCGCCGATTGGTCTGTTTCGATATGGATTCTACACTCATTCAAACGGAGGTAATAGACGAATTGGCTATTAGAGCAGGTGTTGGCGAAGAGGTGATTGCAATAACTGAGGAGGCCATGCAGGGTAAGCTCGATTTTAAAGAGAGTTTCATAAAAAGGGTTTCTCTTTTAAAAGGGCTCGATGAGAGTGTGATGAAGGATATTGCAGAGAATTTGCCTCTTACCGAAGGGTCGGAGCGGTTGATAAAGACGTTGAAACGTTACGGATACAGAACCGCCATTTTATCGGGTGGATTTACCTATTTTGGTAATTATTTGAAGAACAAATTGGGCGTTGACTATGTTTTTGCCAACGAACTAGAGATTGTTGATGGCAAATTAACGGGTCGTCATTTGGGCGAGATTGTTGATGGCCAAAAGAAGGCTGAATTGCTTAAGTTGCTCGCCTTTAAAGAAGATATACATTTAGATCAGGTTATTGCGGTTGGCGATGGTTCTAATGATGTACCAATGCTTCAATTGGCAGGTTTAGGCATTGCTTTTCATGCTAAACCAAAGGTAAAAGAGGAGGCCAATCACTCCATTTCAAATATTGGGTTAGACGGAATTCTGTATCTCCTTGGATTTAGAGATCGTGAGATGAATGGCTAGGGCAGGGGGGATTACTTTTTGATGGTAAAATTAAATGTGGTGCTTTCGCCTACGATTGATTTTACGGATATTTGACCTCCAAGTCCTTCCACTAAGCTTTTAACCGTGGCCAAGCCAATGCCGTTTCCTCTGTTCCCAAATCGATCGTTATGGCTCTCTACGCTGAAAATGTTAAATATTCTTTGTTGTGAATCTTCGGAAATACCCTGTCCGTTATCTGTAATTGAAAATATATAAAATAAATCACTCTCTGTGATGCTTATTGAAATTTCCACCAACTCTTTGTCGTTATACTTAATGCTGTTGGTGAGCAAATTGATAAATATTTGTTGAAGTGCTACCTTATTTACTTCCATGGAGCGTTCCTCTTTGGAGTAGTTGATTTTGTGGTGGTGCGAATAGTCGATAAGCGAGGTTATTTCTTGAATAAAAGCTGGTAGGTTAATTTCGGTTCGGTTCTCTAAAAGTGATTGCTCCGATTTGCTGTGCTCTAGAATACCAGTAACCAGATTCGATAGTTGTTGAGAAGAGCCTTTTATATGGCGGAAAAGATTTTTTAAGTCGTGACCGATGCCTTCAATGTGCTTTGCTTCAATAAGATCTGCTATACTGATGATAGCATTGAGTGGCGATTTTAAGTCGTGCGCGGCCACGCGGGCAAATTGCTCTAATTCATGATTTTTAGCTTCCAACTTACGTTGAGTTTCTTCAAGTGCCAATTTGTTTTTTCTTAATTCGAATAGATTAATGACAATATTCGAGAGCGATTTAAGGGCTGTTTCTTGTGTATCATCGAGTGAATTGGGCTTGTTGTCGATAACGCAAATAGTGCCTATGGCAAAACCAGTTGGTGTTACAAGGGGTACGCCAGTGTAAAAGATTACGTTAGGATCGCCCGTTACTAGTGGGTTATCGTAGAAGCGCTCGTCTTTGGTTGAGTCGTTTACTCTAAATGTTTCGTTCGGATTGTTTATGGCATGTGCACAAAAGGCAAACTCTCGTGGTGTTTGGCTGGCTGAGAGGCCGTGGTGCGATTTGAACCATTGTCTTTTCTCATCTATTAAACTTATGAGTGCAATGGGTGTATTACATATTTGCGATGCTAAACGTGTTATATTATCGTAATCTTCTTCAGGAAGAGTATCGAGAATGGAGTAATCTTTGAGGCTTTTAAGCCTATATGCCTCATTTGTTGGTGTTTCTGGCTTAGTCATGATCCTGAGTTTATATCGAAGTGGTACGTTATCTCATAACGTAAGTTGATGTTTCTTAAAGTTACGATTTAATAGCCTATTATTCTGCTGTTTTCTGCTGTTTTTTGACCAAGATCGAAAATTAGTCGTTGTCGAATATCCGTCAGACTTAATCTAGCGTAGAAAACCAGTTCAATACGCAATGGATTGGTATCTGGGCTTAATAAAGGCAATATAATACCGTGTTTTGGCAGTTCTATCTATTTGTTTTCATGGGGTTGTGATTTTGAAGACTGTTTTACTTTCGAAATTGATTTAATATCAGGTAGTGGTTTTCTCTTCATCCAATCTTCGTTAAAAAACAAGACACCACCTGCGCCTAAAATTCGAACTCCTTGTGCATCTGGGTTAATTGAAATTATTTCCATACTATTTTTTTTAGTTTTTTTATGATGTAAAGTTCCAGTTTCTTTTGGGGATGAACAATCCCTATTGGTTGGTATTTTAAACAAAGGCAGGAGGTGTAAATGTGCAAATAATATATTTATATCGCTTGCGACATAAATATATTGTTCGTATATTTGCATCGTTAAAGATATTATCGCAAACGATATAAAAATAAAATTATGGAATCGAATTTTTATGAATTTACGGCAAAAAGCCTTCAGGGAAAAGACGTAGTGATGAAGGCTTATGAGGGAAAAATGGTGTTAATTGTAAATACTGCCAGTAAATGTGGCCTAACACCGCAATATGAAGGGTTGGAAAACCTCTACCAGAAGTATAAAAACAAAGGATTGGTTATTCTAGGCTTTCCATGTAATCAGTTTGGCAAGCAAGAGCCTGGTGATGAGAAATCAATCTCGGAGGGGTGTTTGGTTAACTATGGAGTAAGTTTTCCTATGTTTTCAAAAATTGAGGTGAATGGTAAGAATGCGCATCCACTTTATCGATATTTGAAACACAAATTAGGCGGGTGGTTTGGAAGCAGCATTAAATGGAATTTCACGAAGTTTTTGATAGATACTCACGGAAAACCTATAAAAAGATTTGCGCCATTTACGAGTCCGAAGAAAATTGATGCCTATTTGTCGAAAATATTAAACTAGTTTTGATATTTAATTCAAGTGTTAAGTGGGAACAGATAAATGTCGTAAAAACGTTTGTTCTTGTAATGCGACAGAGTCCCTCTTCTTTGGAGAGGGATTTAGGGTGAGGTCAATTGTTAAATACGACATTATTACTTATTTCAAATTTATTTTACCATTTGCCTAAAATATATGGACTTTGAAAAATTAAAACTGAGCAATCAGTTATGTTTTCCAGTATACGCAACATCTCGACTGATTACCAGAGAGTATCAACCATATTTGGATAAACTGGGCATTACCTATCCCCAATACTTGGTACTCTTAGTGTTATGGGAGTCGGGTGCGCTTACGGTTAATGAGATATCTCAAAAACTCATACTGAACACCAATACGGTAACCCCTTTGTTAAAACGAATGGAATCTATCGGACTCATTAATCGTCAACGCTCTAGTAATGATGAGCGTAAAGTGATTATAGAACTAACACAACAAGGCAAACTGCTGCAGCAAGAGGCACACGTAATACCCGAGAAACTTGGCGAAAAGTTACTGAATGGCCCATTAAAGCTGGAAGAACTGATTGAACTCAAGGGAAAACTCGATTCAATTATCCAGTACCTCAACGAAAAACAAGTGTAGAGAAAAGAGGCGATTCGACATCAATAGTTGTCATTTGTATATTTCAGCTCCAGTTCGCCATAAATAATGATTGCTCCCCTTCATTGCGGCTTTGAATAGGCCGGCTATTTCTAAAAAACTTTCTTAACAAACACATTCTTATATACACAATCAGCTTCCATACTGGTATGTTTCTAATGGCTATGTGCATATTTGAGCGCTAATAATGCTGCATAGTTTGATGCCATAATAGGAGTTAATAATTTCTTAACACAAAGATAATACAATGGTAATATTGCTTTAACATGGTGTTAACATAGAGGTAGTAGTTTTGCTTTTGAGAAAGGGAACGCACGACGCGAAGTCAATTTCCTGATCTCAATTTAAACTAAAAATAAAAATAAATTATTACCTATATGAGAATTAATTTTAAAACATTAGTTGCATCGGCAACATTAGCGCTAGTGGGAATTGCCTCTCCAGCATTTGCACAGGAAGAGAATTTAACGCCTACAGAAAAAAACAGCCAACGTATTTCTACTCTTGAGGCTCAAGTTGATAAGTTGTCGGCACTTAAGATTTCTGGTTACGTTCAAGCCCAATGGCAGTGGAAACAAACAGCTGGTGCTTCTGATCCAGTTAAGAGAAATGAGTTTATGGTGCGCCGTGGTAGAATTAAAACCACTTACACACAAGGTATTGCAACCTATTGTTTACAATTGGATGCCAACGAAAAGAAGGTAGGTATTAAAGATGCTTGGGGTTTGTTTACTAATAAAAGTAAGACCATTGGTTTTCAAGTTGGTAGCATGGAGCGCCCTTTTGGATATGAAATTGGTGTAAGTTCGGCATCGTTGGAGTCTCCTGAACGTGCAAGAACTACTACTACTTTATTTCCAGGGGAATATGATTTAGGAGCGCAATTTATTTTAAACGGGAAAGATGGTTTATTAAAACGTTTTACTCTTAATGCGGGTGTTTATAATGGAAATGGCATTGGATCTGAATCAGACTCTAAAAAAGATTTCATTGGAAGACTAGCTTATTTGCAAAAGACAGATGATGCACAGTTTGGTGCTGCTCTTTCTTACTATAATGGTGGTGTAATGGGTACAGACTCGGTTTACAAATTTACCTCTGAAGTAGGTATGGTTAAAACACCTGCTACTAAGTTTGATTTTGCAAAACGTGAGTATGTTGGTGTTTCTGCACAATATTTAAACAACTGGGCTATTGGAACTACCTCAATTAGAGCAGAAGTGGTTACGGGAACACAGCCAGGACTTGCAGCATCATCAACCTCTGCAGATGGTGCAGCTATTGGTGATGGAAAAGTAAAATTATATGATCGCCAATTATTGGGCGGATATGTGATTTTATCGCAAAACATTGGGGCAACAAAACACACTGTGGTTGTGAAATATGATATGTATGACCCTAATACAAAGGTTAAAGGTGATGAAATAGGTAAACTATCGAACACTAGCAAAACAGACTTGTCTTATTCGACTATTGGTTTTGGCTACGCTTATCGCTTAAATGCAAATGTGAAGTTAATGGCATACTACGATATGGTTAAAAATGAGACATCTGCCAACCTAAAAGGATATACTGAAAAGGTTAATCAAGATGTTTTTACTGCTCGTTTACAAGTTAAATTTTAGTAAATTTAGAGTGTCATAAAATAAATTGGGGCAGAATTATCTGCCCCAACACTAAAAAAAATACAAAATACGATGAAAAATATAATAGTAATTTTTGCAGCTTTAGTTTTATCTACATCTGCATTGTTCGCACAAAAGATTAAAGGTTCAGATACGTGCCTTCCATTAGCTCAAAAAGAGGTGGAATCCTATATGAAAGCAAACGCTGGCAGTCAGTTAGTAGTAACTGGTGGTGGATCTGGTGTGGGGATTTCTGCTCTTATTGATGGTACAACTGATATTGCAACGGCTTCTCGTAAAATTAAGCTTGATGAGAAATTGAAAGTTCAAGAAGCTGGTAAAACAGTTGTTGAAAAAATTATTGCTTATGATGCACTTTCGGTAGTTGTAAATCCTAAGAACTCGGTGAGTCAACTTACTCGTCAGCAATTAGAAGATATTTTCACAGGTAAAATTACTAACTGGAGTGCTGTTGGTGGTTCTGATTTGAAAATTGTTGTTTACTCTCGTGAAACAAGTTCTGGAACTTATGAGTTCTTTAAAGAGCATGTGTTGAAAGGTAAAAACTATATGTCATCTATTCTTTCAATGCCATCTACAGGTGCCATTATTCAGTCTATTTCTCAAACGCCAGGTGCAA
>JAYVSA010000079.1:0-19960 GCA_043775765.1 Breznakibacter sp.
GGAATATTATCAGTGCCTTCAAACATGAGGTGTTCAAAAAAATGTGCAAACCCTGTTCTGTCGGCACGTTCATTTCTAGAACCTACTGCATACATCACACTTACCGAAACAATAGGAGTTTTAATATCTTGATAGAGAATAACATGTAAACCATTATCTAAATCAAACTCTTGAAATTCGAGAGGCTTTATTTGAGCCCATAAAACAGATGTAAAGAGCAGTAGAGATACTGCTAAAAAATTTCTTTTGCTCATATAATTATAATTTGGTTGGTGAATGCACTCTTGCTCGAGTACACTATTTATGGGGAAATTTATTTCTCTCTACTGATGGTATAATTAACTAAAGCAACAATGGCTTGCTTTACTTCTGAGTCGGGATAAAAAGAAAGATTATCTAATGCTTTCTCTTTGTATTCCAACATTTTATCGTATGTGTATTCAATGCCTCCTTTAGATTTAACGAGGTCGATGATTTCGCTTACTTTTATCTCATTTTTATGGTGACGCCTTATTTTTCGAAGAAGAGATTTTTGATCGCCCTTTGGCATATTGCGTAGGGTATAAATTAAGGGTAGGGTTATTTTTTTTTCTTTGATGTCGTTACCAGTAGGCTTACCAATAAGATTAGTTTTCTCATAGTCGAAAAGATCATCTCTTATTTGAAAGGCGATTCCTAAATTGGTTCCAAACTCTTTCATTTTAGCAATATGCTGCTCATCGGCATCTACAGAGAGTGCTCCTGCAGCGGTACATGCCGCAATGAGTGTTGCTGTTTTCTTGCGAATAACCTCAAAATAGATCTCTTCGGTAATATTCAGGAATCTCGACTTCTCAATTTGTAACAACTCGCCTTCTGAAATCTCTTTTACCGCATGAGAAACAATCCGAAGAATACCTATTTGATCGTTGTCGAGTGCTGTAATAAGACCTTTTGAGAGAAAGAAATCGCCAACTAGAACAGCAATTTTACTCTTCCAAAGAGCATTTATAGAAAAAAACCCACGCCTTTGGTAAGTCTCATCTACCACATCATCATGAATTAAAGTGGCTGTATGGAGAAGTTCTATAAGGGTAGCAGCAATGTAGGTATTGTTGTTTGAAGTGCCATTGAGTTTTGCCGAGAGAAAAACAAGCATTGGACGCATTTGCTTTCCCTTTCTACGAAGAACATAGTTTGTAATGATGCTAAGAAGTGGAATGCCGCTTTTTAATTGCTCTTTAAAGAAGGGCTCAAACTTTGCCATTTCCTCTTTTATCGGCTTGTAAATCAAATCCTTATCTTTCATCAAATATCCTTAATATCTTGTTTCTTATTCTGTTAACTCCCAAAGGTAATAATTTATCAATATGTAGCTCTATTTTTGGATATTTCTCTAAGTTTTTCAACTTTATTTATGTTTAAATGGGCTAAGATGAAAGGAATTGAGAAACCTAAATTTTCTTATCTACATATTTAATAAATCTACATATCAATATAATTCCTATATTTGCATTTGAAAAATTATATTATGACACTCGATATTAAACGATTAAGCATTAAAGATTTAGATGCTGATATGCTTGAAAAGGCAGCCAATATGCTTAAAGCTATTGCACATCCATTGAGAATCTCTATTTTGTCTCTTTTGGAAGAAGATAAAGAGCTCACAGTTTCGGAAATACATGCTACATTAAATATAGAGCAGTCTGCTGCGTCACATCATCTAGGTATATTGAAAGACAAAGGTGTTTTAAGTTCACGCAGAGATGGCAAAAACACCTATTATTTCCTGAAACACAATAGCTTACGTAACATTGTGGATTGTGTTGGAAAATGTGGATCAAACTAACCAACGAGCGATGAAAAAGATTCGACTAAGCAAAGAGTTTCGCTTTGAAATGGCGCACGCCCTTTGGAATTACGATGGTTTATGCAAAAACATCCATGGCCATAGTTATATCCTCCGAGTAACAGTGATTGGAACACCTATTTCTGACGATAACCATGTGAAGAACGGAATGGTAATGGATTTTGGCGATTTGAAGCGAATTGTTAATGAGCAGATAGTTGACCAATTAGATCATGCTGTAGTACTGAGTGATAAATCGCCCTACAAAATGGTACAACAGTTGCCACAAATGGGTGAACGACACTTGATTACGCCTTATCAGCCAACCTGCGAAAATATGCTTATCGATTTTGCAGAACGCATTAAAAGTCAACTTCCACCAAATGTAGAGCTACACAATTTGAGGCTTCACGAAACAAATACCTCCTTTGCGGAGTGGTTTGCTGCCGACAATGAATAGAGATATTTAGCAGTTTTTTTAAATTTGCCAGTACCTCATTTACACCAATTTAACATTGCGGTTTTACCTAGCCATAGGGTTGTGTTCACAAAATGTATCTATTGGATTGTCAACTCATTAAATGTGTTTAATTGATTAAAAACATAATTATCTGACATTATAGCAAATGCTTTTAATAATTATTTCAATGTGTCAGACTTGGAATTTAATCAAACCACTGAAGCAATTAAAATATTTCGTTTATCTTCGTCTTATCGAAAAAATTACCAATTTACACAAGCAATATGCAAGCTAGACATTTTGACCGCGAACAGTATTTTAACGAACAATCATATACAACATTTAAATATGTTATACCTTTCATATCAGAATTGATACCTATTAATTCCGAAACTAAAGTTGTGGAAATTGGTTGTGGTGAAGGTGGAAATTTAAAACCTTTCCTTGATATGGGTTGTAAAGTTGTAGGAATTGACCTTTCCACATGGAAAATATCGGAAGGTGAAAAATTATTTAAGAACCACCCATTAAAACAGAATTTGACACTTATTCCAAAAGATATTTATGATATTACAGAAAGCCCTGAATTGAAATTTGATTTAATTGTAATGCGTGACACATTAGAACATATTCCTAATCAGGAAAAATTTATGGAGCATCTGAAATTATTCCTTAACCCTAATGGAAAAGTATTCTTTGCTTTCCCTCCATGGAGAATGCCCTTTGGCGGTCATCAACAAATGTGTAAAAATAGATTCCTAAGCAAATTACCATATTTTCATATTCTACCAAAACACGTATATACATTTGTTCTTAAGTTATTTGGCGAATCTCAGGGTACCATTGATGAGCTAAACAACATTAAAGAAACTCAAATATCAATGCAAAAATTCTATAGAATAGTAAAACATTTGAATTACGAAATTGAAAAACAAACGAGTTATCTTATTAATCCAAATTACGAAATTAAATTCAATCTAAAGACAAGAAAATTACCTGTAATACTCAATATCCCTTATGTACGAGATTTTTTTATTACAACATTTTATAGTATTGTTTCATTAAAATAATATTTTTAATCATAGATATTCTTTTTAATTCATTGGAGCATTGAAATAGTTCCGGATTAGATATTAAAATTATTTTTCTTTTTAGGAATGTTTTACAATTGAATTCCACCCTATTTTAAAGGATTAGTAATCACTTTGCTAATAACAGATGTTTTTAGTCTTCAAAAAGCTAAGTTGATTGTGTAATTATTTGCAAATTTTCACAGTGTTGTCAATCCGTCTATTTAGAGCATTTTATTAACTTTTAAAACAATATTAATATAGTTTGTCCGTGAAGGGCAAACTTATTTTTTTATTAGGTTAAAATCCCTTAATAGTTGGCTTAATGGGCATTTTTTAGGCTAAAAATCTCAGGAACGCTTATCTCTCTTCCTTTGTTGCATTTGAAAGGCTATGAATAAAAAAACTGCTTTTATTGTGGTCATAAAAAACCAAGAAAAATGTTATTGTAGAGGATAAACAACTGCATAAATGTTATTCTTGTAGGAAATAATTTGTTGGAGGTGAGCGCATCTGTAATGAAACTTTATGGGCAGAATATGTCGATGGCAAGCAAACCATCAACAACTAGGTTAGAAATAAAACTGTTCGCTCAAAACCATTCAACGGCGTATCTGCAACGGACTATTGATGTACATACAGGCAAGAGTTACTTCTACACATAAGAAACTTCGAAATGCTTACAGAAGTCTTAATTTGAAAATTTATTTACTTGGTATGATAATATCGAATTAAATAGACCAAATACCACTAATGCAATAGACGATCACTTTGCTGATTTAAAGAAAAATTTACGAAATCATTATGGTCTATCATTGGATTTTGAAGGCATAAAGGCCGCTAAAAGAAAAAAACTCCAAAAATGGAGCTCTCTCTTTTCTAAGTTAATATGCAATATTCTTGCTTTAACAAAACTTGAAAAAATAAACAGCCTAAAAAATGTCAGTTAGAGACATTGAGACTAATTCCAGTCTAAAAATGCACATTACACCTAATAGTTGTTTAGCGTTTATTTGCAGCAAAGAACTCTGATTTAGATAAATCTTGTCAAAAAATGATAAAACCACCTTTGAAGTATTCTTCAAAGGTGGTTAGCTTGTGCTTATTCTTGATTATTTCTTGAATAACCTAAGTCTTGGGAAAAATTAGTTTTTAATCACTTTACAAATAGTGACTATTCCTTTAATCTCAATCTTTACAAGATATATACCTGAAGCTACATCGGTCAAATCTATATCAATGCTATTTTGGAGCGTATTGACTTTGTAGAAAACAACACCTTGTAAGTTGCTTACAGATATATTCATTGTGTCGTCTCCATCTTTTGCCGACTTCACTGTCGTTACACCTGATGTTGGGTTTGGAATCACACTTACCGTAGTATTAACATTTTGATATTGTTCAAATTGCGTGTTTTCAAATACATTTTTAAGTGTTGACACAGGTGTATTGAAGACATAAGGGTTGCCAGCTACGTTTGATATTAAACATTGCTCATTACCGGCAGTACCATTATATTCAGATATTCTTATTGCAAACTGCGAGTTCGAAGGTAAATTTGTTAAGGTTACACTATTTCCTGCACCGTTGTAAACGCAATAATAATTTGAAGTGCCAAGTCTTGTTCCTTTATTATTCCAGTCACTACTTGCAACATAAGTTGTTTTATTGGTTGGGAATTGAGCTGTAGCAGATGGGTTTTCAACAAATACTATCCTCTTTGCTCCATTTCCATTTGTCCAGCTTACAGTTGCTGATGTTGCAGTTATGTTTGTAACAACAATATTACTAGCTTGAATAGTAGGGGCTTGAATAGCGACAGGAGTATTGAATACAGCAGGATTTCCTACAACACCAACTATCGTGGTTAAATATTTCTCCATGCTTGCAGCACCATTGTATTCTGAAATTCTTACTGTGAAAGTAGAGTTAGGCGTTAAATTGGTCAATATTACACTAGAGCCTGAGCCATTATATACACAATAATAATTTGAAGTAGTAATTCGCGTTCCCTTTGAACTCCAATCCGAACTTGCGGTATAAGTCATGTTATTTGTCGGAGCGGCAGCAAAGGAAGATGGACTCTCAACGAAGACAACCCTATTTAAACCGTTACCCTTAGTCCAACTTATCGTTGCTGAAGTTGCTGTAATGTTTGTAACAACAATATTGCTAGCTTGAATAGTCGGGGCTTGAATAGCGGCAAGAGTATTGAAGACAGCAGGGTTACCAGCTACGTTTGATATTAAACATTGCTCATTACCAGCAGTACCATTATATTCAGATATTCTTATTGCAAACTGCGAGTTCGGAGGTAAATTTGTTAAGGTTACACTATTTCCTGCACCGTTGTAAACGCAATAATAATTTGAAGTGCCAAGTCTTGATCCTTTATTATTCCAGTCACTACTTGCAATATAAGTTGTTTTATTGGTTGGGAATTGAGCTGTAGCAGATGGATTTTCAACAAATACGACCCTTTTTGCTCCGTTTCCATTTGCCCAACTTATGGTTGCTGATGTTGCTGTTATGTTTGTAACAACAATATTGCTGGCTTGAATAGTCGGGGCTTGAATAGTAGATGCAAGAGTAGAAAAGGATATTGTATTGCTTGCTTCACTAATATTCGTTATTGGAAAATTAGTATTACTTCCGATCCATGAATGGGAATTCGGAGTTGTATTGTCTGTAAATTGTGTCTTACTGGTGGATCCTGGAAATGGACATGATGATGCATTAATTGTTCCATTTGCAGATTCAGGATGCAATCCCTGATGACTAGTTGTGTTAATATTATTAGTGGCCATATGGCTATTAATATAATTCTCATCAACATGGTATATTACCATCCCATGACCAGGAATCGAATTGTCCAAACCTACTTGTTGTCGGTTTTCAAGTAAAAAATACTCATTCGGTGTTGTAGTTTTAATTTTATATCCTTCTTTGTTTTGTTCAGAATTTTTAAGCGTGTATGAATTTGCGCTTGTCAGCGTTGTAGGCGTTAGCCAGCCTAGAAATGATTTTGACCAAATATTATGATAAGCAGGACGGCTGCCAGCAGGATTGCCATTCCAAGAACCTGATGCCATTATATCCCAATTACCAGTACCATCGTATTGACCATTTGTAGCGTAATCAGTATCATAAAAATCTGGTAGCCCTAAATTATGCCCAAACTCATGACAAAACACTCCAATCGTCGACATTGCTGAATTCAATAACTCCGGTTGAGTCGTATATTGATTAACTCTAACCCCATCAAAAGTTCTTTGACTAGCAGTATAACCAGCGGAAGATAGATCCCAACTATGCGACCAAATATCATTTGTATTGCTACTAGCTTCTTGACCATTTCCTTGGTGAATTACTGCAACTCCATCAACAATCCCGTCACCATCATTATCAAACTGTGATAAATCTAATCCAGCAGCATCTGCCGCTCTAATTGCATCATATGCAAATTCCCCCCAATTGCTTTCAGGCCCGTAGTAATCATGCGGTTTAGAAAGATTTACCCATGCTGTAACTGTAGTTACAAGCGTTAGAGCTCCATAAGAATTTTCTGTATAATAACTTGCGATGTTAGTAGCGTAAGTATTAAAATTTGTCTGTGTAAATGTAGGGGTTGTATTGCTGAAATTTGCTAAAATTGTTAGCAATTTCCTATTACCTGTTTTGGGAAAACTTTTAGATACTTCCGTTCCGCTATTTGTAGAAAGTAATATACTATTTGATACCGCTGCATCTACTTGGCTTTTAGAATAAAAGACATTTTTTTTTGCTGTACCAAGAAAGTTTTGAACTTGTGCACTTTTTAAACTACCCGACTGATATCGAATACCTGATGAAACTAATTTTTTGGTAGAATTAGTAGTAGCATATTCAAAATACTTATTTGAATTTTTAATAATTGTATAACCGTCCGGAGATGAATTCCAATGAAATACTGCATCACCGCGTTGTAAAATAGTTACAACAGAACCATCAGGTTGTTTGTATTCAATTTCTGTAGGAATAGAAGGCACACCGCGACTTTTAGTTACCTTTTGAGCATTGGTACTAACAATCAACGTTATGTTAACAATTAGTAAGAATAATTTGATCTTCACAACTATTTATTTAAAATAATGCCTACTCTATCTGAGCTTTTCGGCTTCCGCTCTATATATAGTAATAAACCAAAGATTAATGCATAATTGATTTATAAGTCTTTTGTCGTAATAGTTTTTGTTATGTTTTCATCAATGAACTATAACGATTTCGTGTCTAAAACTATCCAACCGCTAAATATACGCCTAGCACCCAACCTCCGTTGTTTATGACACGATGTTATTTGAAACTATTACTTTTTCGTAAAGTTTTGAAAACCAACAACTTTCAAAATATAACAAAAAGTTCATAATCGAACTCTTTTTGTAGTTGAACACAAAAAAGCAAAATTTCGGAACGAAGTTAACCTTTAATGTTTTATATCAAACTATATTTTGAGAAAGTTTCTAATTCAAACAAAAAAACAATCAAAACATACCTAAACACAATCAAATTGAGCATTTCCGCAAAACTTGCGATGTTTTCCTTTTGTAACCAATATCCATAATGCTTATCCAACAAAAATTTATACCCAGCATCGATCTTGAAATATTACTAATAATGTTTAACACTATTAAAACCTTCTGTCTCAGACCGACCAAGATGTAATGTGTAAGAAACTAATGAGATAGTAAACAAACATGGATCACCGAAAACAGAAGAATTCTCTCCGTTGCACCTCAATAAATGTCATTAAATTATATGTGATTGTTGCATCTCCATTCGGTTAGCAACCAACAACAAAATCTTACTTGCCCCAACAGTGGAGACCTTCGGACAAAAAGTTGTTGGTATTTGGAGAGTTATTGAGAGGCAAAGTTTTGTGATGGTACAGAATTTGCCCTTTGGGGAGACATCCCCAAATTATTTTGGTTACACTGAGTGGTTTAGGATTTAACTGCTTGAATCAGTTAGACGGAGCGTGAATTTAAGACCTCTTATTCTTTAGCCAAAAGCTTAGAAACCTAACGGCAATTGGAACATGGTAAAGTAGTGTAGGTGTTACCCCAAAAAAACGTACCATAATTCGAAATCGTTCTTTTAAACACGGAATTATATTTTTTTGAGAAATTCCCCCCTCTAAGAAATATGATAATACCAGATTGGTATTTATTATTTTATGACTACTTTTTAAAATGGTAAGGCACCATTCAAAATCGGCTGAGAAACGGTAATTTGTATTATAAAAAGGGGCTAATTTTTTTTTCGCAATAAAACTTTGGTGACTTACCAGCATTCCTTTCTTAAACGATTTCCAAGTAAGTTCCTCAGGGGGTGATAATCTTCGGGCTCCAATCACATTTCCCTCCTTATCAATCATGGTGGTGTCACCGTAATAAACATCTGCTAAAATATCAACACCATTAAAAATATCAGAAAGAGTTGTAGGAGTAGGGATTTCATCTCCCGAATTAATAAACCACAGATAATCACCTGTTGCCAGTGTTATTCCTTTATTCATGGCATCATAAAGTCCATCGTCTTTTTCTGATACCCACTTTGAAATTGAGTCGTTGTATTTTAAAATGAGGCCTCTTGTACCGTCATTAGAATTACCATCGACAATGATATATTCAATATTTTTATACTCTTGATTTACAATAGATAATATTGTTTTTTCTAAGGTATCTATTCCATTATAAACAATGGTTATAATAGAGATTTTAGGAAAATTATCTGGCGAGTGCATCGGCATAAACTTTTAAGTATTCAGCAACAACCACCTCTTCAGAATAAGAGGCAAGCGCTTTATTTCGGGCATTCACACCAAAATCTATATCTTTATGGGCAAAAAGTATTTGAAACATTCCATCAGCCAAATCGGAAGCATTTTTTGCATCGGCCAAATACCCATTTTTTAAATGGTCTATCATCTCTGGCACACCTCCAGTTTTAAAAGCCACAACGGGAATACCACATCCCATAGCCTCAGCAACTGTATTTGGAAGATTATCTTGTAGTGAAGGTAACACAAATATATCGGCTGAATTATAGACGTTTACCAAACGACTTAATCCATTAATATAATTTAGTTGATGGCTTTCAAAGGGTATTTGAGCAATGGTTTCCGCTTTTACTCGTCCAAATATAACAAGCTCCACTTGAGAGGTGTAGTCAGAATATCTCTGTTTAAAAAGTTGAAGGGCTTCAATGAGAAAACTCATTCCTTTTCTAGAGTCGTTTACATTCGCTGCACCAAAGAGAATAAGTTTCTTATTGAGTGGCAGGTTTTCACTCTTGCGACAATCCGTCTTATCTAACGGATGAAAGATTGTGGTGTCGAGCGGATTTGGAATGGCCTTGATAGGTTTATCGCGAAGCAAATTACTCTCACTTGCTAATGATTTAAGCCACTTACTACATGTTACAATAGAAAGATTTCGTCTTTTGTAAATGTTCATTTTACTAAAAAACTGTATCGAACTAATGTCGTTTCTATCGGCGGTTTTTAATTGCGGGCAATTGCCACAGTTTTCGAGAAATCCGTGACAATATCCAGCATAATGGCAACCTCCTGTAAAAGTCCACATATCGTGTAGTGTCCATACAACTGGTTTACCAAGAGCAAAGAGTTTTTCGAGCGATTGCAAGGAGAGAAAGCCTTGATTAATCCAGTTGAGATGAATGATGTCGGCCTCCTGAACAGCAGGATGTTTACTAATATCAATACCAATATTTGCAGGCGAAAAGGCGTAACGCATTTCGCGACTCTTCTCATGGCGTAAAAAGTAAAGACGTTCTTCTACAAACCGAAAAAAACTCATCTTTCGAGTAAAAAAAGTGTTTGCCAAAACAATAGAGCGTGTTGATCCGCCTTTGGGCTCATCTTGAACCATTAGCTTTACTTCAACCCCGCTTTTTGTAAGGGCATTAAAAAGTCGCAAGGATGCCACAGCAGCACCTCCAATATTTTCACTTTTATTGATTATTAAAACTTTCAAGACCGTAATTATTTAAAGTTACTGCTACTAAGAATCAATAGAAATCAGGGTACTTAACTTATTGAAAAGCAATGTATATTCGTTGCTACATCAATTTATTAGGCTAAAGATAGCAAAACTTTTATGATTACAAGACGCCGTGAAATTCTATTTAAGAGGCAGTGACATGAGGTTTCTTTTATGGGTTAGAAAGCCAAAGCTCTCATAAAGCATAGATGCTTTATAATTTAATTTTTCCACCTCCAATCTAAGTGTGGCTATTTTATTTAATTTACTTATTAAAATAATATACTCTAATAAATTGGTAGCTATCTTATTACCTCTGTTTAAACTTTTCACAAATAACTCATCGATATAGCCCACTTTTCCTCCCAATTCAAAACAAAAAGTGTTTACCAAAACTGTATAAGCCACAAACTGATTTTGTTCTTGGTATAGGTAAATTGAGCCTAAACTATCATTTTCTAGAAATATATTAAGATTATGGATTGTGTTTTCCCTGTTAAATGGATAGCCTTCTTCAGAATAGAACAACTCCATTAATTCAATTATATCTTCTAAATGAGAAGTGGTAGCACGTATTATCATCAAATATCGGTATTAAAGGATATAAAAAAAGACCTATTAATTAAAATAGGTCTTTTGTAGTAGCCTCACCGCGACTCGAACGCGAATCTAGAGTTTAGGAAACTCTTGTTCTATCCCTTGAACTATGAAGCCAGCTATCTTTTTGGGTGCGAAATTACTAAAAAGTTTTATACTTCAACCGTAATTTACGAAATGCTATTTCGTTACCTTTTTCAGGCACTCAATAGCCCTATCCAATACTTCATCCGACTGTGCAAAATTAACTCTCAAATGTCTCTTTTTAGATTTCTCGTGGTAGAAAGCACTTATCGGTAACGTGGCAACACCGTATTCTTTTATTAAACGAATAGCAAAATCTTTATCGCTTTCGTCACTTATCTCTTTATAACTAATAAGCTGAAAATAACTGCTTTGAGTTGGTACTGCTGTAAACAGAGTTGCTTCTAATCCGGCTAAAAATTTATCTCTTTTCGATTGAAAGAGCTTTGCGATCTTGAGATGTTCACTCTTGTTAAATGCCATTTCAGCAAAACCATATTGTAGTGGTGCATTAACACTATAAATCATTATTTGCTGATACTTGCGAATCTCTTTCATTAATGCTTCTGGAGCAACGCAGTAACCAAGTTGCCAACCGGGTACAAATTCGGTTTCAGCCAACGAGGAAATGATAATACTTTTTTCAGCCAATTTTGGATAGTGCGCCACGCTTTGATGCAAATTATCATCGAATAAAACGTGGTCGAAGAGTTCGTCGCTCAACACTAAGATTTTGGTGCCTGTAATGAGCTTTTGCAAACGAAGCATATCCAACTCTGTCATAACCATTCCAGTAGGATTATGGGGCGAGTTAATAATAATCATACGAGTTTTTGGAGTAACCATTTTCTGCACCTCATCCCAATCAATGGTGTAGTTTGGTTCTTTAAGACTCGCAAATACTGGACGTCCACCATTTACTTCAATGGCACTCACGTAGTTGTCGTGGGACGGTTCAAAGAGAATAACTTCATCATTCTCTCGTATAAGAGCCGAAATGGTTGAAAACAGTGCCTGAGTGTAACCCGAAGTAATGGTAACCTCCTTTTCAGCCGAATACTTTAAATTGTAAAGGCTCTCTATTTTAGTTGAAATATTTTCACGCAACGACAAAAGTCCGTATACAGGTGCAAAACCCTTTGGACTATTACTCAAATTCGTGGTCACTGCCTTAATAAGTTTAGGTGATACTGGCATATCAGGAAAACTATCGGCTAAATTTATTGCATTATATTCATTTGCTAATGAGGATATTACTGCAAATATATTGGTTTCAAAGTTGGAATATTTAAGATCTAGCATTCTAATATATAATGTTTATTTTTTGTCTGACAAAAGGAGTGCAAATGTAGTTATTTTTGAGCAATCATAATTCGGGTTATTCGAATAATTGTTGCAAAATATTAAGGGTTTTAAATTCACCAAACGCTGGAATATGTAAGGCGTAATATTCCAACAACTTATCTAAAACAATTTTTCTATGAAGACGATCTATTTTATAATTTGTTAACAGTTTATCACCTTTTTCGCTTATCTCTTTCCAAATTTTTGTATCCTCTTGGTCGAGGAAGTTTTGATGAAAAGGAGGAATAAGACAATACTTACCCTCTCTCAAATCGAAATATCTATCATCGCCTTCATTCTCAACCGAATGTGGAAAAAAACCGAGATACTTCGTCAAGAAAAACAACAGAAAAATATGGAAATTTTCGGAGTAATGCCCTTGACTATCAAATAGTTCTATTGCTTGGGAAAGAAACGCAAACATCTCACTATTGGCATGCTCTTCTTTCAAGCATTTTTCTAATGCCTCGGTAACAAAGAAAGTAACGGCTCTTTTATTCTGATTGAATGGTATAGAGTGAAATGGAATGGTAATGCGATGTTCCTTTATTCGATGAAGTGTAGCCTTCGCTTTATGATAAATATCTAAATCGACTAACGTCAGCGGTTGTAAAAAAATGGTGTTGTTGCTGTTTTTTTTAGATCGCACATTATGAATGATAAATGATTTTATACCCAGTTCCTCCGTATAGATTTTACAAATAATACTGCTTTCCTTGTACGGAATATGGCTCAGTACAATTCCTTTGGTTCGAACAATCATCAATTATTTTTTCTAAAACAGAAATAGTGAAACGATTTTACAAAATTGTGATAAATAATTTGCATCGTTACCTCTTTTTATTACTTTTGCAGTCGCATTAAGCAATTAATGCCCAGATGGCGGAATTGGTAGACGCGCTGGTCTCAAACACCAGTGATGCAAATCGTGCCGGTTCGATCCCGGCTCTGGGTACGGAAAGTACTATAAATCCCTTTGTAACACTTGTTTACAAAGGGATTTGTTATTTATCAAAGTTTCCCTTTTGCTACCTTGTCTAAATCGAGAGAGTAATGCAAACCTCTATTTTCCTTGCGCTTTTGGGCCATTTTAATAATTAAATAGCCAACATTAATTTTATTACGAAGTTCACAAAGCGGTATTGAAACCGTAGAACGCGAATATAAATCCTCTGTTTCACGGTAAATAATTTCCAATCGGTCTAAAGCGCGCTTTAAACGTAGGTTAGAACGCACAATACCCACATAATTACTCATTATTTGCTCCACCTCTTTGTTACTTTGAGTAATAAGAACCATCTCTTCAGGGCTCGATGTGCCTTCATCATTCCAGTCGGGCACCTCCTCGTTTAACTCAATAGTAGCAATTTGTTCTATACAAGTTTCCGCAGCTTTAGTGCCAAAGACAACTGCTTCAAGCAAAGAGTTAGACGCCAATCGATTAGCGCCATGCAACCCAGTAGAAGTACATTCGCCCGCCGCAAAAAGATTTTGTATTGATGTGGCTCCTGTTAAATTAACCTTTATTCCGCCACAGGTATAGTGCGCTGCTGGTACCACAGGAATCATCTGCATAGTTAAATCATATCCTATTGTAAGACATTTGGCATAAATATTTGGAAAATGAAGTTTCAATTCTTCTGCATTAAGATGCGTGCAATCGAGATAGACAAAATCATCACCTCTATTTTTCAGCTCATTGTCAATGGCACGAGCCACAATATCACGCGGAGCAAGACAGCCTCGTTCATCATATTTATACATAAACTCTTGGCCATCTTTAGTTCTCAAAATACCACCAAAGCCCCTCATGGCCTCGGTTATTAAAAATGATGGCCGCTCGTTTGGGTTATATAACGAGGTAGGATGAAACTGAATAAACTCCATGTTCTCAATAATTCCCTTGGCTCTAAAAACCATGGCAATACCGTCGCCAGTAGCAATGGTTGGGTTGGTAGTGGTTTGATAGACATAGCCTGCGCCACCAGTGGCCATGAGGGTTGTTTTTGCTAAAATCGTATCCACCAAATGTGTCTCAGGATTAAGCACATAAGCCCCAAAACAGTTAATCTTCATCCACGTTTCCATGCTCTGCCCCATATGATGTTCTGTAATAAGCTCCACCGCAAAATGACTCTCCAAAAGCTCAATATTCGGATGCCTTTTCACCTCCTCAATTAAGCCCCGCTGAATCTCAAAACCCGTATTATCTTTATGGTGTAAAATACGATGCTCACTATGCCCACCCTCTCTATGAAGGTCAAACTTACCATCCCGTTGCTTATCAAATTTCACACCCCACTGTATCAAATCGTCAATGCACTTCGGCGCATTAGCAACCACCATCTTCACCGTTTCTGGGTTACAAAGTCCATCTCCCGCAATAAGCGTATCGCTTATATGCTTCTCAAAATTGTCGGGTCCATAAGTAACCGCCGAAATACCCCCTTGTGCATACGAGGTGTTTGTTTCGCTCAGCTCTGTCTTACTCACCACAATCACCTTGCCTTTATCGGCAACCTTAAGGGCAAAAGTTAATCCAGCCAAACCGCTTCCAATAATCAGAAAATCAGCACGTTTTCTCATATACAACAAAAAAAGTAGATAAAAAGTACGCCGTTAAAAACGCACAAAATTTGAGGCATAATGATACAAAAAAAAGCCATACCATTTGGTGTCAATATTCACATTCGCTTAAGTTCATCAAGTTGATTTTAGACATAACACAAAGTATGCTCTCATGTTCCCTTAAACTTCTTGGTGAACCACAAAACTTATGAAACCAGCACACTTTCTGGTGGCTCTACATTCCACTCCTCGCCCAAATGCTCCAACAAGTTCGACTACTAGGCAATTGGGTTTCCACTGCCATTTATTGCGTTTAAAAACAGCCCACTTCTAAGAATAAAACACCAAATAGTTAATAATTAAGAATGGTTGACATATAATAGTTTTTTTTAACATTGTTCTCGAAAAAGGCTATATTTGCAAACGATTATAACTTTGTTTGATTTTGAAATTTTAGGTATTATGCGGATCGTCCACATTATTGTTTTCTCATTACTTCTCTTTCTAATACAAACCTCCCCTCTTTTTGCCGTATCTTCTGAGTCCAAATTTGAACACATCACCAACCGTTCAGGCTTATCTCAAAACCACGTCAATACAATCTTTCAAGATCGTACTGGCTTTTTGTGGTTTGGAACCTTTAATGGACTCAACAGATACGATGGTTACAACTTCAAAATTTTTACCTCAACCTCAAATGACGAAACAACTCTTTCCCAAAACTCCATAAATGTGCTCTTTCAGGACAAAGCGGGTAATATTTGGGTTGGAACAGAACAAGGACTTAATAAATTTGATGCTTCTACAGAAACATTTACACGATACTTCAATCTCAACTCCGACTCCGTAAAAAGTGCTGAGAATAACATTAGAACCATTTACGAAGATGCCAATGGCGTTTTCTGGATTGGATTTTACGGCGGTGGCCTCAAGCGGTTCTATCCTAACGAAGGACGTTTCGAAATTATTCCCGATTTGAAAGCTTATCTCGATCAACAAAACATTTACAAAATAAATGCCTTTTATGCCGATAAGAAAGGTTACTTCTGGTTGGGCACGGAGTTTGGCGGCTTGGTGCAATATCATCCTCTTTCGCATCAAATAGTCTCTTTTACGACTACTTCACCTCCCGCGCAACGAATATCCGACAATATTGTAACATCAATTACCGAAGATGGAGATGGCGCAATTTGGATTGGAACATGGGCTGGCGGTATAAATAAATTAGAACTCAAAACGGGCAAAATTACAATTATTAAAGCTGGTAATACGCCCAACTCCTTACCTAGCAATATTATTACCTCACTTATTTTCGACAAAGAAGGTTACCTCTGGGCATCAACCTTTGGAAAAGGAGTAACTAAAATTGATATTAAATCTCAAGTATATACAAATTACCACAACGATCCATCGAACATCAATAGCTTAAATCACGATGTTGTTTGGCGCATTTTTCAAGATCGAGAAGGTGTTTTTTGGCTCGGTACGTATGGAGGAGGTGTAAATAAACTAGTGCCAGAAAAAAACAACATGAAGTCGTTCAGAATGGACGAAGGACGAAGTAATTGGCTTAATCAAAACTTCATTTTCTCTTTTTGCGAAACAAGCAATCACGACTACCTTTTGGGAACTTTTGGCGGTGGCATCAACATCTTCAATCGTTCTGCTCTCACATTCAAATATTTACTTAACGACTCCACTGGTTCGGGTAAAATCATTCGGGTAATCTATGAAGATAAAAATAAGAATATATGGGTTTCAACAGATAAAGCGCTCTATTATTACACTCCCACTTTTCAACTAAAACACTGTTTCAAATACCATGTTTCCAATACTGGAATTGGAGAAAATGCTGTGTATTCAATTGTTGAAGATAAAGATGGTAATTTCTGGTTTGGACTGTGGATGAGTGGCGTAAAGAAATTGAGTAAGTCTGAATTAAACAAAATATCTACTGATGATATTCGATTCGAACAGTTTAAAGATCAATCTTTTTATAACAGAACTGTTTGGGCCATTTATCAAGATCAAAAGAATGACATTTGGATAGGAACCAATAATTCACTTGTTAAATTTGACTATAGCAAGCAGTGTTTTATTGATTACGCGCAACAAATACAAAGCGGGAACAAAGAAAAAGACATTGCCATAAGCTCCTTTTACGAAGACACTAAACGCCACAAACTTTGGTTTGGCACTTTAGGATCGGGCTTAGGATGTTTCGATTATAACTCCGAATCATTTAATTTTATTACCTCAAAACAGGGCTTAGCACACGACGAGATTTTTGCCGTTCATTCTGATGGGAAAGATAATATTTGGATAAGTTCTAGCAACGGTCTTTCACAATACAACCAGTCCACCAATAACTTTAGAAACTTTGATATAGCCAACTCCGATTCACCGAATGAGTTGCTCAATAAATCGTGGATGCTCTCTACTGGCGAAATATTAGTTTCGGGAAACAGCGGATTTTATATTTTTAATCCGCTCAATGTATATGAAGATATCTTTGTGTCTCCCATTGTAATTACAGATTTTAGAATTTTCAACAAGTCTGTCTTTCATTTGCCACAAAACCATGATATTCTAAAGAGTGATTTGAACTCTATAAGCGAATTAACCATAGGCCAAAATTACAATGTCTTCTCATTTCAATTTTCAGTTCTCGATTTCCGTAATCCGAACCAAAATGAGTATCAATATATGCTCGAAGGATTTGATAAAGATTGGACCATAACTGGAGCTGGCAATAGAGTAGCAACCTATACAAATCTCGACGCTGGCACCTACACTTTTAAGGTAAAAGGTTGTAATTCAGATGGAATATGGAGTAATACAGTTAAAGAAATTAAAGTAAAAATAGTACCGCCTTTTTACAAAACCTGGTACTTCCGTTTACTCCTAATATTAGTCCTTTTAGGGGTTCTTTTCTATCTATTTCTTCTAAAATTTAAGACAATCTCCGAAAAAGTGAAAGCTAAGATTGTGGATTTTAACTATAAAAAAATAGAAACCGAAAATATTCATCTCACAGAACTCACAAACGAACTAGAAAATGATCTCGATGAAAAATCAAAAGAATTAGCCACTTTGCGTCTTTTTATGCAAGAACGTGAGGATAATTTGCAAGCGGTAAAAACAATTCTCTCGAACTCGGTAACAGAAGGAGGAGCACTGCCAAAATCAAAAACTAGCGAAATCATTTCTCTTCTAGCACAGGGACTTAAAGAAAAAAATAGTTGGGATGCCTTTAAAGAGAATATCGACGTTCTTCAAAACGATTTCATCAAAAAATTAGCACTTCAATATCCAAAACTCACTCAAAAAGATTTGATTGTTTGCGCATATATCAAAATGGCAAAATCGAACAAAGACATGGCTAACCATCTGAATATAAGTATACAAAGTATTGAGATGACGCGTTATCGTATTCGGAAGAAAATGGAACTCAACTCTAAAATCTCACTAAATGATTTCTTAATACGCTATTAGTACAATATCAAGAAAGTAAAGTTTATTCTTAGAGGTATTAATATAAAACAAAAAAGCCGAGTTCATTTCTCGGCTTTTTGTTTTCACAAGATATTTTATTTAATAGAGTCTCGCCCCGAATGCTGAATAAGCGACTTGAGTTTATTGTTAAAATCATCTGCCAAAAGAAGCTCTTCTACAGTGATATGCATTCTGTAACGCCAATAGTGCTTTGGGTTAGCAGGAACGTTTATTTGCTCTTCATGAGGGTTTTTTCTTCTCAGGTCTGCATCTATCGCCAGTAAATCTTGTAGCGGAAAAATGGCCAACATACTCGGAGAATAGAGGTGGTTGACAATGATTTTCTCAGCTACCCATGGTTCACAGAAATAAGGCACCTCTCCTTCTTGATGCAGTACATTATTATAAAACCGCTGAGCAAGAACTCTATTATCTTCCCACCACGCACGGTTTGTGGCCATATCGTGAGTAGAAGTGGTACAAACAGAGAGATAAGGATAGTGATGCGTATTACCAAACTCAGCCTTTGGATCTTTTGGCATGCGCTGTATTTCAAGAGAAATAACTTGCATATTATGCATTACTTCGGGCACACAGCTTGGAATCATACCCAAATCTTCTGCACAGCAAAGCATGTCTGTTGAGTTTATAAGCGATGGCAGTTTTTGCATAGCCTGCTCACCCCAAAAATGGTTGTGACGGTGGTAATAATAATCGACATATATTTGATCAAAACGCCAACGATCATACTCATTCATTGCTCTAAAAGAGTAAGTGAAATGTGCCGAAATACGTGGATGAAATCGATCAGAATGGTGTGGATCTTGGATAAATAGAACATCATTAATAATGCTATAAAGTCCATCACGAATGAATGTATCTTTCTCCGAACTCTTTTTCTCAAAATAAGCTTCTACTTTACGTTGAGTATCAAATTCGGGTTTTAATTGATATACTTCCCAAGCCGTGCTATCTAAAAAAGTTGATGCAACTTCTTCCACATAAGAGCCAAAAATATCGATTAACATGTAATGACGAATAAATGGCTTTACATGCCTATCGTAATTCAAATGAAACCCATGTTGTTCGAGCTCTTGGTATGTTAGTGGCAGAGCCGGATTAAAACAGCCTAACAGTCCTTGAACTGAGTGTTTAGGAATCTCCCAAATACGAAAGAATCCAAGAATATGATCGATTCGATAGGCATTGAAATAAGCCGACATTTTATTGAAGCGTTTGCGCCACCAGAAATAGCCATCTTTAGCCATCTCATCCCAGTTGTAGGTAGGAAAACCCCAGTTTTGACCCAATGCTGAGAAGTCATCGGGTGGTGCCCCTGCTTGAGCATTGATGTTAAAGAGATGTGGTTCTGCCCAAGCTTCCACACTATTGGGTGAAATACCTATTGGAATATCTCCCTTAAAAACAATTTTATTGGCATCTGCATAAACTCTAGCTTCTTTTAATTGCTTATCGAGGTGATACTGAATGAAATAGTGTATAGCTATTTTTGAATAGTCTGCTTTGGAAT
>JAYVSA010000080.1:0-10286 GCA_043775765.1 Breznakibacter sp.
AAGATTTTCAACTTCTGAGTGATAGAACGGTATACGACAACTTGCTCTTTGTTTTAAAGGCTACGGGGTGGACTAATAAAAAGGAAATAGACAAACAAATTCGAGATGTTCTTTCCGTTGTAGATATGGTTCATAAAGGCTCCACTATGCCACATCAACTGAGTGGTGGCGAGCAACAACGAATAGGTATTGCTCGAGCTTTATTAAATGAGCCCGATCTTATTCTTGCCGATGAGCCTACTGGTCACCTCGATCCAGAAACTGCCGATGATTTAGTGTCGCTACTTAGTCATATTGCTCGAAGTGGTAAAACGGTTATCATGGCTACTCATAACTACGCTCTCATTAAAAAGTATCACGGAAGAACCCTTCGCTGCCAAGATGCTCGTGTGCGCGAGGTGGCTCAACAAGAGGTCGATTTCTCTACATTATCAGATTATTAGGATGATTGGGGGGTACTAAATATAAAAAAGGGAAGATTTTGTCTTCCCTTTTTTTATATCTAAAATATTTTCCACGTAATATATATCGTATTTAAGCCTCTATTACGCCACTAAAAACAAAAGTAGCAGGACCAGTTAACCAAATATCGGTAAATGTCTTTTGATCGGTTGTTTTAAAGCTAACTTGAAGCTTTCCGCCCAAAACTTCAATATCCAAATTGTTTGAAGTCGCTAATGCAAATGACGCAACCAATGAACTTGCAACAACTCCTGTTCCGCAAGCAAGAGTTTCATCTTCCACGCCTCTTTCAAAGGTTCTTACTTTTATCAAATTCTCACCTAGTTTAGAAACAAAATTAACATTTGTTCCTCCTGGCTTAAAGGGTTCGCTCCACCGAATGGCTTTACCCTCGTCATAAACTGCAACTTTGTCACAATCGTCTACGAATCTGACAAAATGTGGTGATCCTGTGTTAAGAAAGTAGTCTGATTTTAACTTTTCAATGTTAACAACATCTTGCATTTTTAAACTAACAATGCCATTGTTGTATTTTGCTTCATGCAGTCCATCTACCGCATCAAACGTATAAAGATGTGTATTAATTATTAAGTTGTTGTGAACTGCAAAAGCCGCTATGCAACGTCCGCCATTTCCACACATTGAGCCCTCTTTGCCATCGCTGTTGTAGTAGCGCATTCTAAAGGCTGTTTCTCCGCTATTTTCCAAAAGCATCAATCCATCGGCACCTATTCCAAAACGTCTATCACACAATGAATGAATTAATTCAACGTTATCTCCATTAAAGCGTTCATCTCTGTTGTCGATGATGATAAAATCGTTCCCGGCACCTTGATATTTTGAAAATTTCACTTTCATAATTAATCTGTTTTTGCGAACTAATGCGGATTTCTTTTGAGACCATAAAATTAGCTAATTGGTTACAAAGTTATAGTTAACAATAGTTAATCTTTTGAAACTTAAATGAATCGGTATGTCATTTGTTGCAATCCGACGTTTTGAATTATTAGACTATAGGGTATTATTGTTTTTTAAAATCTAATTTATTATGAATGCAAAGAAATTTATTTATCCAGTTTTACTTTCTGGCTTAGGATCTTTTTTTGGTATTTTAGCCTTCGTTTATTTTTATTCGCCTAAAAAAGAGGTTGTTTCTATTACGGAAGGACGTCCTATACCAGGACAATTTGTATCACAAAATGAATCATCTTATGGAATGGTCGATTTAACCGTAGCAGCTGAGAAGTCTGTCCATTCGGTGGTGCATGTAAAGATAAAAGTTAAAAATAGCATGAGCGGTCAATCATTACAAAATCCACTCTTTAACTTCTTTTTTGGCCCTCAATTAGTTCCTCAGCAACCCGATGAATCTCCACAAATAGTTGGCTCTGGTTCTGGTGTTATAATCTCGTCTGATGGCTATATTGTTACGAATAATCATGTGATTGATGGGGCTGATGAACTTGAGGTAACTTTGAATGATAATAGAACCTACAAGGCTAAATTAATTGGAACAGACCCATCAACAGATATCGCCTTGCTTAAAATTGATGAAAAGAGTTTGCCTGCTCTTTCATTTGGTAACTCAGACGCCTTAAAAGTTGGTGAGTGGGTGTTAGCTGTTGGGAATCCATTCAATCTTACCTCTACGGTAACGGCAGGTATTGTTAGTGCAAAATCAAGAAGTATAAACATTATCACAAATGGTTCTCAACCAATGGGTATTGAGTCTTTTATTCAAACAGATGCAGCTGTAAATCCAGGAAATAGTGGAGGTGCCTTAGTGAATGTAAATGGAGAGCTTATAGGCATTAACACAGCCATAGCTTCTAAAACAGGCAGTTACACTGGATATTCATTTGCCATTCCAAGTAGTATTGCGCAAAAGGTGGTTCGCGATTTAAAAGAATTTGGTTTGGTTCAACGGGCACTTTTGGGTGTTCAAGTTCGGAATATTACCTCCGAATTAGCTGCAAAAATGAATATAGATAAAATGGAAGGTGTTTATGTCGATGGCGTGGTTGAGAAGAGTGCGGCCTCAGAGGCAGGAATTCAAAAAGGCGATATAATTCTTAAGATTGAAGGCGAACTGGTAAATTCAGCACCAGAGATGCAAGAGAAAATAGGAAAGCATAGTCCGGGCGATAAAATTACTATTATTATAAAAAGAGGTGATGAATTGAAACAAATTCCTGTTCTTCTACGTAATGTGAACGGAACATCCTCAATTGTTAAAGCGGATGAACTTAATTCTCTGCTCGGAGCTAGTTTTAGAAAACCGACCAATGCAGAGATGAAAAATTTGGGTATTAATAATGGTATTTTCGTTGCGTCTCTCAATGATGGGAAATTTAAAAAGTCAGGACTTCAACAAGGATTTATTATTGTAAAGGCAAATAGAGTTTTAATTGAGTCGGTTGATGATTTGCGAAATGTCATTAATTCGGGCGAAGAGGGTCTCTTTTTAACAGGAGTGTATCCAAACGGACAAATAGCTTATTATGCTATCAATTTAGCAGATTAATCATTTTTTTATAAATATAGCAGTGCAAAAGCTTGAAAAAATTCACTACCTTTGCACCCTAATTAGCAAATTTTTATGAGACAGCTTAAAATAACGAAATCTATTACCAATAGAGAGAGTCAATCGCTTGATAAGTATTTGCAAGAGATTGGACGTGAAGAACTTATCTCAGTTGATGAAGAGGTAGAGTTAGCTCAGAAAATTCGTCTGGGAGATCAGGCTGCTCTTGAAAAACTGACTCGAGCAAACTTACGTTTCGTTGTATCGGTTGCAAAACAATACCAAAATCAAGGTTTAAGTCTGCCCGATTTAATAAATGAAGGTAACTTAGGGTTAATTAAAGCTGCTGAGAAGTTTGATGAGACTCGTGGTTTTAAATTTATTTCTTACGCTGTTTGGTGGATTCGTCAATCAATTCTTCAGGCTTTAGCTGAACAATCTCGTATTGTACGTTTGCCTCTTAATCAGGTTGGTACGATTAACAAGATTAATAAAGCATTACAAAAGTTTGAGCAAGAGTTTGAGCGTCGCCCATCTCCTGAAGAACTTGCCGATCAGTTGGAATTACCTGTTGAAAAGGTGGCAGATTCTATGCGCGTTCAAGGTCGTCAAATTTCTGTTGATGCACCCTTCGTAGAAGGTGAAGATAATAGTTTATTAGATGTATTGGTAAATAGCGATTCACCAAATGCTGATAAAGTTCTTATCAACGAATCGCTTTCAAAAGAGATAAGTCGTGCATTAGCAACTCTTACTGAAAGAGAGAGTGATATCATTCGATTGTTTTTTGGAATTGGTTGTCAAGAGATGACTTTAGAAGAGATTGGTGAGAAGTTTCAGTTAACCCGAGAACGTGTTCGTCAGATAAAAGAAAAAGCCATTAGAAGATTGAGAAGTAATTCTAGAAGTAAGCTTTTAAAGGGATATTTAGGTTAGAGAATTTATTCGAGTATAAAATATAAAAGGAAGATTTCGAAAGAGCTCTTCCTTTTTTGTGTCGTATTTATTACACCTTCTGTTTTAAGAGCTCTTCTAATTTGAACATCTCGTTGCGTAGTTGTGCTGCGGTAATAAAATCGAGATCTTTCGCCGCCTTTTGCATTTCAGCTTTGGTGCGAGAAATAGAACGCTTTAAATCGTCATTACTCATATATTTTTCCACTGGATCGGCTGCGAAGAGTGTCTCTAAAGGTTCAATATAAGCATCTGGTTCACTGCTTCTTAAATGGTTGGTGAAATCTTTGGTTATTTGTGTTGGACTAATGTTGTGATCGATATTGTATTGTAATTGCTTCTCTCTGCGTCGAGTTGTTGAGTCTATAGTCTCTTGCATGGATTTTGTAATCTTGTCTGCATACATAATTACTTTCCCATTTACATTACGTGCCGCTCTTCCTGAAGTCTGTATTAATGAGCGCGTTGAACGTAAAAACCCCTCTTTGTCTGCATCTAAAATGGCAACAAGCGACACTTCTGGAAGGTCTAAGCCTTCGCGTAACAGGTTTACTCCGATAAGTACATCAAATTCACCTTTTCTAAGATTTGAGAGAATTTCTACACGGTCCAATGTGTCTACGTCTGAGTGAATGTATTCGCATTTTACGTTCATCTTTTTTAGATATTTGGCCAACTCTTCAGCCATTCGCTTGGTGAGTGTTGTTACGAGTACTCGCTCTTTTAAAACAACACACTTTTGAATCTCTTCAAGGAGGTTGTCTATTTGGTTTAGGCTTGGTCTCACTTCAATTTCGGGATCAAGAAGACCTGTTGGGCGAATAACTTGTTCTACAATCACTCCCTCGCACTTCTCTAACTCGTAGTCGGCTGGAGTGGCACTGACGTAAATGATTTGGTTTTGAATATTTTCAAATTCATCAAATTTAAGCGGTCTATTGTCCATCGCGGCAGGCAATCGGAATCCATGCTCAACGAGATTTACTTTGCGGGAGAAATCGCCTCCGTACATGGCCTTTATTTGTGAAATGGTAACATGGCTTTCATCAATAACCATTAGGTAATCTTTGGGAAAGAAATCAAGCAAGCAGAAAGGTCTTGAGCCTGGTTGTCTTCCATCGAAGTACCGAGAGTAGTTCTCGATACCAGAACAGTAGCCCAGCTCACGTATCATTTCTAAATCGTAGTTCACTCGCTCTTCAAGCCGTTTGGCTTCGAGTGGTTTTCCTGCCTCTTTTAAGAACTCAACCTGAATGCCTAAATCAAGGTGTATTTGAGTTAATGCTCCTTTGATCTTTTCTTTATTAGCGATAAAAATAGTGGCTGGAAAAATTGTTGCACTCTCTAAGGCACTCGTTTTCTTTCCTGAGAGGGGATTGATTATTTCAATAGAATCTATCTCTTCGCCCCAAAATATAACTCTATAAGCTTCGTCTATGTAAGCTAAGAAAATGTCAACAGTGTCGCCTTTTACTCTATAATTACCTCTTTTAAATTCAACGTCGTTTCTTTTATATTGAGCATCGTTTAATACTCGAAGAAATTGATTGCGATTTATTTTTTTCCCTTTTTCGATGAAGATTATACCTTCGTAAAAGTCTTCGGGGTTGCCTATTCCATAAATGCACGAAACAGAAGAGACCACAATAATGTCTTTTCTTCCTGAAAGTAGCGCAGAGGTTGCACTGAGTCTGAGTTTCTCAAGCTCCTCATTAATGGCTAAATCTTTCTCTATATAAGTGTCAGTAACTGGCAAATACGCTTCTGGTTGATAGTAGTCGTAGTACGACACAAAATATTCAACGGCATTGTCTGGAAAGAAGTTTTTAAACTCGCTGTACAACTGTGCCGCAAGGGTCTTATTATGACTCAGAATTAATGTTGGCTTGTTTATTTGAGTAATTACATTAGCAATAGTAAATGTTTTACCCGATCCTGTAACACCTAGAAGTGTTTGATATTTTTCCGATTGGTTAATGCCCTCTACAAGTTTTTGTATGGCAGATGGTTGATCGCCCGTTGGCTTGTATTTTGAAGTAAGTTTAAAATCCATAAAGCGAAGAAAAGGCTATTCTATAATATCCAAAGTTACAAAAGAAAAAAGGCTCTATTGCTAGAGCCTTTAATTTATTTTGTTCTATTTTTCTTGTTGTAGAATCTTGCTGTTTTAGTTCTCTTGTAAGCCATGCTCTTACGTGTTTTAATGTAGGATTTTCTGTTGTATTTAAACTGATTCCTAAACTCGCTCTCAGCAAAAGTATAATTTGCAGAAAGGGTACAGGTGTAAAATGGATCAAACGCTCCTGCTGTTTTTACTGTGCTTATTGCGTCATTTACACTTGTTACATTATTTGTTTGGATAATTCCCGTTGCATCCCACTCCTTATGAGCATCCAGCATATCTGTTGCTGGTGCCGAGAAAAGAAATTCTAAAGAGGCCGACCATTGTTTGTTAATGTAATAATTCAAACCACCACCAAGTGTAATTATTGGAGCTATTTGGTAACCATTTGTTGTATGCCAAATTTCACCCTCTTGAACAGGTGTTCCGTCAGAATGAGTATATAAATTACCAGAACCAAAAGTTTCAGTGGCATTATATGCAATAATACCGATTTGTCCAACAACATAAGGTTTAAACATTCTCTGTTTAAAAAAACCGTAAAAAAGTGGTAGTGGATGAAATGCTACACCTATTTCAAACGTCATGTATGTGTTCTTGAAGGTTGAAAAAGGCAATTGATTGTCTGGATTAATTTGAGAACCACTCATGGCTCCTCCTTTAAAGTCTATTCTAGCGTTTAAGTATTCTTTTAATTCTTTTTCAGAAGAAATACCAAAGCTCAAATTTACGGGTCTTTCGTTAACTAAGTCACCATAAAATAAATTGAAGCCAACCTTAGGAGAGACTGAAAAACCCCTCATTAAGGGATATTTGTCCAGTCCTCTACCTCTTAGCTGACCATTAACGAATGGCACTATTAATAAGGAAATTAGTAGAAGGGATAACCTGAGTTGATATCGCATTTAGTTACTGTTTAATTTATCATTTGATTTAACACTCTATAAGAAAGAGTCTTAAAAAAACATTTAAGGGCAAATATGGCAAAAGATTTTTTCAATGCAAAACAAACTTAATAAATATTTGTAAATAAAGCTGTTTTTTGCCAATGAATTAGATTATGTTCTCTTGTTTTTACATGAAAATATAAATTGCTTCAAAATTATTGTTCATGTATTATTCAGAGAAGTGTCCGTTTCCTAAAAAAAGTATCAATTAATACTTTAATTCATTCAAAATAAATGTAATGTTTTTTTAACTTTGCACCTTCATTTTAATAAACATATTTTATTGACTTATGGTTCTTTTCTTTGAAGGTAATTCTGGCAATTTGCTTGCTGTAGGAACAAAATCAGTTTTATCAGGTGCTGATATTAAAAAGTTAGAGTGGCTCTTTGATGGTGCAAAAGCGCTTCAAGCTATCTCATTTGCTGATTCTTTTGTGGGGCCACGCAAGGAAATGATTACACCTTGGAGCACCAACGCAGTTGAAATTACTCAAAATATGGGTATTATTGGAATTGAGCGTGTTGAAGAATTTTTTAAAGTGAAATCGGATGATGTGACGTTCGATCCGATGCTTCAGCGTTTATACAAAGGGCTCGATGATTCTATTTTTGCCATCACTAAGCAACCAGAGTCTATTGTTTATATAGAAAACGTTGAGGAGTACAATAAAAAAGAGGGTTTAGCTTTAAGTAAAGATGAAGTTGATTATTTGAATAGTCTTGCCGTTAAGTTTGCTCGTAAGTTAACGGATAGCGAGGTTTTTGGGTTTTCACAAGTAAACTCAGAGCACTGTCGTCATAAGATTTTCAATGGTCAATTTATCATTGATGGTGAAGTGAAAGAGAGCTCTCTTTTTGGATTGATTAAAAAGACTTCAAAAGAGAATCATAATTACTTAGTTTCTGCTTATAAAGATAATGTTGCCTTTGTGAAAGGTGCCACAATGGAGCAATTTGCACCAAAATCGCACGATAAACCCGATTTTTTCCAGGTTAAAAATATAGATTCCGTTTTATCTATTAAAGCTGAAACACACAATTTTCCAACAACGGTAGAACCTTTTAATGGTGCTGCTACGGGTGCTGGTGGTGAGATTCGTGATAGATTAGCAGGTGGAAAAGCTTCTTTGCCATTGGCGGGTACAGCTGTTTATATGACATCATACTCTCGTTTAGAAGAGGGACGTGAATGGGAAAATGCTACGCAATCGAGAGAGTGGTTGTATCAAACTCCTAGTCAGATTTTAATAAAGGCTTCTAATGGTGCTAGTGATTTTGGGAATAAGTTTGGTCAGCCTTTAATTTGTGGTTCGGTATTAACCTTCGAACATTTTGAAAACTACAAGAAATTTGGTTTCGATAAGGTAATCATGTTGGCTGGTGGTATTGGTTTTGCAAATTCAAGAGATGCACTTAAGGATACACCAGAAGTAGGTGATAAAGTGGTTGTTTTAGGAGGCGATAATTACCGTATTGGTTTGGGTGGTGGTGCTGTATCATCAGTTGCAACGGGAGAGTTTTCAAATTCCATTGAATTAAATGCCGTACAGCGCTCGAATCCAGAAATGCAAAAACGTGCCATGAATGCTATTCGTGCCATGTCGGAGGCAGATGCAAATCCAATTATCAGTATTCATGATCACGGCGCTGGTGGGCACTTAAATTGTCTTTCTGAATTAGTGGAAGCAACAGGTGGCAATATCTATTTGGATAAACTACCTATTGGTGATCCAACTCTTTCAGCAAGAGAAATTGTGGGTAATGAGTCTCAAGAACGTATGGGATTGGTTATTAAAGAGAAAGATATTGCGAATTTAAAGAGAATTGCCGACAGAGAACGCTCTCCTATGTATGTTGTTGGTGAGACAACAGGAGATATGAAATTCTGTTTTAAAGACGATAAAGGTAATAGCCCAATAGATTGGACATTGCACGATATGTTTGGAAACCCTCCAAAATTGGTTATTACCGATGAATCTGTTGAGGAGTCGTATAACGAAATAACCTATGATGAAGAAAAAATTGAAGAGTACTTAAAATCGGTTCTTCAACTCGAAAGTGTTGCCTGTAAAGATTGGTTAACGAATAAAGTAGACCGCTCTGTAACTGGTAAGGTTGCAAAACAACAAACGGCAGGCGAAATACAATTACCATTAAACAACCTAGGCGCTTGTGCTTTAGATTATACTGGTACCGTTGGTATGGCTACTTCTATTGGTCATGCACCAGCTGCTACGTTGATTAATGCGGCCGATGGCTCAATTTTAGCTGTTGCTGAATCATTAACAAACCTCGTATGGGCGCCTTTAACACATGGATTAAAAGGTGTTTCATTAAGTGCCAACTGGATGTGGCCTTGCAAGAATAAAGGTGAAGATGCGCGTTTATATAGTGCTGTTGAAGCTGTTAGTGATTTTGCCTGTGAGTTGGGAATAAATATTCCAACAGGAAAAGATTCTCTTTCAATGACCCAGAAATATCCAAATGGCGATGCTGTTTTATCTCCTGGAACGGTTATTATTTCCGCAGCTGCCGAGGTTTCATCTGTAAGAGCCATTGTTGAGCCAGTTTTAGTAAAAGATGCCAATACCAAGTTAATACACATTGATTTTTCTTTTGATGCACCAAAATTAGGCGGTAGTGCATTTTCACAAGTAAGAAATCAAATGGGTACAGAAGTGCCTGAAATAGTTGATTTTGAGTATTTTAAAGATGCGTTTACAGTTGTTCAAAAACTTATCTCTAAAGGATTAGTTCTTGCGGGGCATGATATTTCAGCTGGTGGTTTGGTAACAACGCTTTTAGAAATGTGTTTTGCCAATGCAGATTGGGGCTTAAATACCGATGTTTCTGGAATTACAGAAGAATCGCTTGTTAAGTTGCTATTTAGTGAAAATCCAGGTGTTGTAATACAAGTTGCAGATTTAAAGGCGGTTGAGAAGATATTAAACGATAAAACAATTTGTTATTCGGTAATTGGTTCTCCAATTCCGGAACGTAAATTATATATCAATAAAGGTAGTAGGGCATTGAAACTTGAGATTGACGTACTACGCGATGTGTGGTACAAAACCTCTTACCTGCTCGATCAAAAACAAACCGTTCCCGCAAAAGCTAAAGAGAGATTTAACGAATATAAGAATCAGAAGTTAACGTATAAGTTTCCTGCCGGCTTTGATGGAAAATTGAGCTCTTTAGGTTTGTCTTTAGAAGGAAGAGGTAAGAGTGGCGTAAAAGCTGCTATCATCCGCGAAAAAGGGGTGAATGGAGATAGGGA
>JAYVSA010000081.1:0-3096 GCA_043775765.1 Breznakibacter sp.
ATTGGAGAGCGGTAACTTAACCGAGGATATGCTGGTTAAATACACCAATAATTCAACTGATTTGAGCACTGTATCGTCAAACATCATTTGGGCCATTAACGAAGATTACAACGGCAATATTTGGTTAGCTACCGATAAATTCATAGATAAACTCGACCAAAAAACCAATACGTTTAACCACTACGGCGGATTCTCTTACAGTTGCATCTACCAAAATAAGCCAAACATCTTTTGGGTAGGTACTTACGGACGAGGATTAGCACGTTTTACGCTCGACAACCAGCAATTTGAATATTTCGACAAAACAAATGGACTCATCGACAACCTTACCAACAGCATTACGGGCGACAACAATGGAAACATCTGGATTGCAACATTTAAAGGGCTTTCTAAATTTAACACCTTAAACAACTCATTTACCAACTTCGATACCTCAGACGGACTTCAAAGCGACCAATTCTCGCACAACTCCTGCTTTGAATTTGCAAACGGCGACATAGCTTTGGGTGGTAGTGAGGGTATCAATATTTTTAGGCCAGGGAGCATTAAAATAACACCTGAAAACTACACCGTTATTCTTTCCGATATAAAACTTTACAATAAATCAATCATAGACGACAGTCTAAAATACTTGAGCGCCATAGGTTCTGTTGCTCTGAGCGCAACAAATGAACTTAAGCTAAATCACTCCGACAACATGGTAAGCATTGAGTTCTCGGCACTGAATTTCTCCATACCCGACAAGCAACAATATGAATATAAACTGGAAGGATTTGATAAAAACTGGATCTTGACTAATGCCAAGAACCGACTTGCAACCTACACCAACCTCGACGACGACACGTATCTCTTTCGCGTGAGAACCATAAATTCGGATGGAACACCGAGTAGTTTTGAAACCACACTCAAAATAACCATTGCCCCACCCTACTATAAAACGTGGTATTTTAGGCTCTTCATGATTTTGGTCTTATTGGCTACCATTTATCTGCTTTATAAGAGAAGAGTTCAGCATTTACACAACCAATACCAGCGCATACAGGCTCAAAACGAGCAGGAACTTATCAGATTGAAACATGAGAAACTCGATTCCGATCTTAATTACAAATCCAAAGAACTAACATCCCGAACGCTCAATTTAATACATTCCAATGAGCGAATAGTTGCACTACGCAATGAGTTGGAGAATCTACTGCCAACCTTGCAAGGAGAAAATCTTAAGAGAATGCAATCCATTCTTCGCACGCTCAATACCGATATTGAAGATGATTCGCATTGGGATCAGTTTGAATTCCATTTCAACCAAACACACGATAATTTCCTACAACGCTTTAAGGAGGCGCACCCATCCATTACTCATAACGACCTGAAAATGTGTGCCTACATGCGCATGAGTCTTCAAAACCATGAAATAGCTTCACTGCTCAACATCTCCATCCGATCAGTAGAAACAAATAGGTACCGCATCCGCAAAAAGATTAATCTCGATACGTCTGTTAACTTAGCCGAGTATATCTTGCGATTTTAATTCACGAGAGGCAACAAAAGATTATACAACTAGTCCAAATTGAAGAACCGTTGTTTGCAAATAGCAACTACCTGGCATCAACAGAGTGGTAGGAAAATTGGGCTCATTAGGCGAGTTCGGAAAGTGTTGAGCTTCTAAACACACGCCATAATATTGGTCGTACATCTTACCATTTTCACCCTTTGTTTTGGGCAAATAGTTGGCGGTATAAACCATTAAAGCAGGTTCTGTGGTATAAATCTGCAAACTACGTCTGCTTGCAACATGCTTTAATTCGGCAGCAAAACGCAACACGCCACAATCGCCATTAATAATAAGATTGTGGTTATACCCGTTTACGTCATTAATTCCATCGCCCAAAAGTTTCGATTGAGTAAAGTCAACCGCACCCGAAACGGGAACTATTTCTCCTGTGGGAATAAAGGCATCATTACAAGGGGTGTAATTTGATGCAACGACCTTTAATTCATGATTCAGCACATCTTCCACACATCCCGACAAATTAAAGTATGAGTGATTTGTTAAGTTTACAATTGTGGGTTTTGTTGTTGATGCGGTATATTCAAGAAGCAATTCATTTTCATCTGTAATACGGTAAATAACCTGTACAGAGAACTCGCCCGGAAAGCCATCTTCACCATCTTTGCTAACATAATTCATAGCAACACAATCATTGCCAGGCACAGTACTCCAAACTCTTCGATGAAAGCCCAAACCACCTCCATGTAGCGTATTTACACCATCGTTTATAAGCAACTGGTAGTTATTGTCACCAATGGTAAATTGTCCTTTTTTGATTCTTCCAGCATATCGGCCACAAATGGCACCAAAACAGTGTTGATCGGCTTCATACTCAGCCAAAGTATCGAACCCTAATACTACATTTTCGAGCTTACCAGTGACATCGGGCGCTTTTATTTCCGTAACGATAGCGCCATAGTTTATTACAGAAACCGAGAATCCAGAGCTGTTTTTAAGGGTATAAATATTCACCTCTTGCCCTGATGAAAGAGTACCATAAAATTCGGAAGAGACCATAAAACAAAATATCAATAAATAACAGAAAGAATGGAGCAACAAAAAAGCGTAGCTCTTTTCAACACAAGCGTTATACCAATTGCTCCAACAGTAAAGATTGAACTAAAGATAAAAATCTGCCCCTATAAAAGAAGCGACAAAGCCAGCATTGAAAAGAGACTACGCTCTCTATAAAAAATACAAATTAGTTGAGTTCAACTATTACGGAATGAACAGCATTTGCAGCACCAAGAGGTAAAATATTGCCTTTAATTTCAGCACCATTTACCGTAATGCATTTAACACCATAACCGAGTTTTCCATTTTTAATTTGGATGTTGTAAACATTGGTTCTAAACTTCCGTTGAACCTCATAATTACCCATTGATGGAGGTACACACGGATCTATTAACAAACCTGTATAATGTGGCTTAATACCCAAAATATTTTGTGAGATAGCATAGAAGTTCCAAGAAGCGGTACCTGTTAACCACGAGTTTTTAGCCTCGCCGGGCTTAAAGGCATCTTTTCCTGAAATCATTTGAGAATAG
>JAYVSA010000082.1:0-1527 GCA_043775765.1 Breznakibacter sp.
TTAAATTCATGGCAATAAAAAAGCCCTCTTGCAAATGAAGCAAGAGGGCTTTTTTATTATATAAAGAGAATTTACTTTTTTAAATTTAGTGCTATTTGCAACTCATCGAGTTGAGTTTGGTGAATTAATGATGGTGAATCAATCATAACATCTCTGCCTGAGTTGTTTTTTGGAAATGCAATAACGTCACGAATAGAATCAAGACCTGCAAAGAGCGACGCCAAACGGTCGAATCCAAAGGCCAAACCACCATGAGGAGGTGCACCGTATTTGAAGGCATTCATCAAAAATCCGAATTGATATTCTGCATCTTCTGGCGTAAATCCAAGAATACCAAACATGCGTTGTTGCAATTTGTCGTCGTGAATACGAATTGAGCCACCACCAATCTCAACACCATTTATAACCAAGTCGTAAGCGTTTGCACGAACGGCTTTGGGGTTTGTTAAGAGCAACTCAATATCTTCTGGCTTTGGAGCTGTAAATGGATGGTGCATTGCAAAATACCGATTGCTCTCTTCATCCCACTCCAGTAGAGGGAAATCGACCACCCAAAGGGGAGAGAAACTGTTTTTATCACGTAACCCTTGCATTGAGCCAACCTCTAAGCGAAGTTCGCAAAGTGCTGTGAGCGTTTTCTTTTGAGTTCCAGCGAGAATAAGAATTAAGTCGCCAGGCTTAGCATCAAAAGCATCAGCCCAAGTTTTTAAAACCTCTTCAGAGTAAAACTTATCGACAGACGATTTTAATGTACCATCAGCATTGTAACGAACATATATAAGTCCTTGTGCGCCTAAATGCGGACGTTTTACTAAGTCGGTTAATTTATCAATCTCTTTGCGGGTGTATCCTGCGCAACCATTGGCACAAATACCACCAACATACTCAGCCTCATCAAAAATCTTAAAAGCGCCACTCTTTACCTTGTTGGTCATCTCTACGAATGGCATTCCAAAACGAATATCTGGCTTGTCGCAACCATACAAACGCATTGCGTCTGCATAAGTCATGCGTGGAAAGTTATTTGTAAACTCAACATTCTTAAGTTTTTTGAAAAGATGTTTTGCCAATCCTTCAAAAGTATTTAAAATATCTTCTTGCTCTACAAATGCCATTTCGCAGTCTATTTGAGTAAACTCAGGCTGGCGATCGGCACGTAAATCTTCATCGCGAAAGCACTTAACTATTTGGAAGTAGCGATCGAAACCTGCCACCATTAACAACTGCTTAAAGACTTGTGGCGATTGTGGTAAAGCGTAAAACTGACCAGGGTTCATGCGTGAAGGAACCACGAAATCGCGCGCTCCTTCAGGTGTAGATTTTATTAATACGGGAGTTTCAGTTTCGATAAAATTCTGGCTGTCGAGATAATTACGTGTTTCAAAACCCATTTTATGTCTAAGCTCTAAATTCTTACGAACTGGGTTACGGCGTAAATCGAGGTATCTGTATTTCATGCGCAACTCATCACCGCCATCGGTGTCATCTTCAATGGTAAATGGAGGTAAGTCCGACGGATTAAGTAAC
>JAYVSA010000083.1:0-7152 GCA_043775765.1 Breznakibacter sp.
ATCGTTTTAAATCCTTAATGAAATTGGTAATATCTGCCTCTAAATCCTTTGAATTTGCCAAAAGTTTCACAAAAGCACTACCTACAATCGCTCCTGAAGCATATTTGCAGGTTGCCTTGAAGCTTTCGTTGTCGCTAATTCCAAAGCCAATGAGCGATGGATTTTTCAGCTTCATGTTTTGAAGCTTTTGGAAGTACTCAATTTGAGTCGCAGACAAGCCTGCTTTTGCGCCTGTAACGGCCGAAGATGAAACCACATAGATAAACCCGTTGGTATTGGTATCGATGGCGCGAATGCGTACTTCAGGCGACTGAGGTGTTACTAAGAAGATGTTTGAAACACCGGCAGCTTCAAAAATGGTTTTATATTTCTCGTTGTATTCGTCGAAAGGAAGGTCGGGTATGATAACACCATCAACACCAACTTCTTGGCATTTTTTTGCAAATTTCTCGATGCCATATTTGTGAACCGGATTGATGTAACCCATTAATACAATGGGAATTGAAACCTCTTTGCGCACATCTTTTAATTGTTCGAAAAGTACTTTAATTGACATGCCATTATTGAGAGCCACTAAACTGCTATCTTGAATGGTAGGTCCATCGGCTAACGGATCGGAAAATGGCATTCCTAACTCCACGATATCTGCACCTGCCTTTTCAAGCGACTTTAGGATGGTTACTGTATCGTTCAGATTCGGAAAACCCGCTGTATAATAGATTGAAAGGACGTCTTTCTTTTCGGTAAAAAGTTTGTTGATGCGATTCATATATTTTTATTTTAAATAGCATTATTAATTAGTTCCATTAACGTTTCTGGCTGTGCGGCTACATTAAAACCATATTTTTCGTAGAGTCCGTGTGCATCTTTTGTAGCCAGCATGATTCGACGTAATCCCTGCAGCGAAGGGTAATTTATAATATAGCTCATCAACTGTTTTCCCAGACCATTTCCTTGATATTCATCTAAAATATAGACATCCATCAAATAGGCAAAAAGCGCCATATCAGTTGCTACTCGAGCAAAACCAATTTGTTTTCCATCTTTATCGTACATTCCAAAAGCAATGGAATTTTCGATGGAAATTTTTATTGTTTCCAAACTTCGTCCTTTGGCCCAATACGACTTATTTGAGAGATAATCGTGAATGGCCAACAGGTCAAGTCTTGACTTATCGGTTGATATTGAAAACTCGCTCATAATCTTATACTTACAAATTGAACCTCTTCATATAAGTATCCATATCCTTATCGCCTCTGCCCGAGAGAGTTACTACAACCACATCGGTAGATTTAAGATTTAATTTTGGAAGGGCAGCCAAAGCATGAGCCGATTCAAGCGCTGGTATAATGCCTTCAATACGAGTCAGTTCCAAGGCTGAAGCAAGAGATTCATCATCTGTAGCCGACAAGAAAGTGGCTCTTTTGCTAAACGCTAAGTGAGCGTGCTGAGGTCCAATTCCTGGGTAATCCAATCCGGCTGAAATCGAGTAAGGCTCAACAATTTGTCCATCTTCATCCTGGATCAAATAGGTTTTACTTCCGTGGATGATACCCACATCGCCTAAAGCAATTGTTGCCGCTGTTTCACCAGAATCAACACCTAAACCAGCCGCTTCAACAGCTACGAGTTTTACATCCTCATCGTCGAGAAAGTGATAAAAACTACCTGCCGCATTACTGCCGCCTCCTACACATGCAACTACATAATCGGGATTCTCTTTACCCGTTTTCTCTTTTAACTGCCACTTAATCTCCTCACTGATTACCGATTGAAAACGAGAAACCATGTCTGGGTAAGGATGTGGACCAACTACTGAACCAATAATATAAAAAGTATCTTCAGGATTACAAATCCAATCTCTAAGAGCCTCATTGGTAGCATCTTTCAGCGTTTTAGAGCCCGATTCTGCTGCAATCACTTCAGCACCTAACATTTTCATGCGAGCCACGTTTGGTGCTTGACGAACTACATCGATGGCTCCCATATAGATAACGCATTTGAAACCCATTAAAGCACAAGCTGTTGCCGTTGCTACGCCATGTTGGCCAGCGCCAGTTTCGGCAATAATACGAGTTTTACCAAGTTTTTTGGCTAGTAGAATTTGTCCGAGTGTATTGTTGATTTTGTGTGCACCCGTGTGGTTCAAATCTTCACGCTTGATGTAGATTTGTGCACCATATTTTGCACTTAAATTTTTGGCAAAATAGAGTGGCGAAGGTCGACCAACATAGTCTTTGAGAAGAATATTCAACTCTTCTTGAAACTCGGGCGAAGCCATCTCTTTTAGATAAACCGCTTTAAGCGCATCGATATTGGGCTGTAACATTTCGGGGATAAAGGCTCCACCGAATTGTCCGTAATTCCCTTTTTCATCTACCTGATACTTTGATGCCATAATGTTTTATATTTAATATTGTTGTCTTAGCTTTTGTGCAAATCGTTCCACCATCTTTATATCCTTTAGAGCGGGTTCAATTTCAAATTTGCTATTGATATCTACTGAGTATAACTGTTTTATATTCAGACACTTAATTTCATCCACGTCATCTTCCATGATTCCACCGCTTAGGAAAATGGGTTTTGAAAGAGAGTATTCTTTTAATTTATTCCAATCGAATTTTAATCCGCTACCGCCATGTTGTGGCGTTTTGGTGTCGAAAAGGAAGAAATCGCAATACACTTCGTAGCTTTTAAGTATCTCGAAATCAAACGATTCATCTACCGAAAAAGCCTTTAAAACCAATAAGTTTTTATCTTTTATTGCTTGGCAAATCTCTGGCGTTTCAGAACCATGAAGTTGAATGCCATCTAGTTGATATTTAGAGGCTAACAAAACAATCTGTTCAACCGACTCATTCACAAATACCCCAATTTTATTTACCGATGAAGGCATTGATTTTGCAATCGTCACATCCCAATCTAAGCCCACATAACGTGGTGATTTCGGAAAGAAGATAAACCCTATAAAATCGGGTTGCAAAGTTATCAAATCCTGAATGTTTTGCGGATTTCGCATCCCACAAACCTTCAACTTTATATCTGCCACTATGAACTATTTTCTTGGTTTCAATTTCTTTGTAAATTCTGCCAAAGCCAACCCTGGATTATCGGTTTTCATAAAGTTCTCACCAATCAGAAAGCCCTGATATCCAAAGCCTCGCAAGTATTCAATATCCTCAGGTTTAGATATTCCGCTTTCAGAAATCTTTACAAATTTAGCAGGAATTTTGCGCGCCAACTCTGCCGATACCTCCAACGAAACTTCAAAAGTCGAGAGATTGCGATTGTTAACCCCTACGATGTCGCAAAAATTGTTCACTATTTTCAGCTCTTCTAAGTTGTGAATCTCCATCAAAACATCGAGCTCCAGGGACTTAGCTAGTTTAGCAAATTCCAAAGCACGCTCTTTTTCAAGACACGAAGCAATGAGCAAAATAGCGCTTGCACCAATGGCCTTTGCCTCGTGTATTTGGTACTCATCAACAATAAATTCCTTGCGCAAAAGTGGCGTTTTTACCACTTGACGAGCGGCTGTTAAATCTTCGCACTTACCACCAAAAAAATCGAGGTCGGTAAGAATGGAGATACCCGAAGCCGCTGCGTTCTCGTAACCCAAGGCTACATCTTCAACCTTAAGCTTGTCGTTGATAACTCCTTTTGAGGGCGATTGGCGTTTGTGTTCAGCTATGATGCCACTTTTTGATGGATCGAGCAGAAAAGCCTTTAGCGATGGTGGCGTTACATTGTAATAGGGAGACGCCTTTAATTCATCAAGAGAAACCTTCTCTTTTTGGTCGGCCACCTCTTTTAATTTGTTGAGGATAATCTTATATAAAATATTCATATCTAATTAATTGATAATAAGGTTTTTAAAACTGCTTTTGCCTTTCCGCTTTCCAGACTTTCTCTCGCTTCAGCAAAACAGGTATCCAACGATTTTGAACTATCTAAAGTACTAAGTGCCATGCCTGCGTTGGCAATCACCACCGATTTTTGCTCAAAAGTACCTTTTCCATCTAAAATATCGGTAAAAATCTTTGCCGAATCTGCTACAGAGCCTCCACCTAATATTGTATTTGGGGTTATAGTGCTAAAGCCTAACTGTTCTGGTAGATAGAGTTTTTCTCCTTTATTTGAAATAACTTTTACGCTGTCGGTTAGCGAAATTTCATCGTAGCCATCCAAACTGTGTAGAATTACATAATTTTTATCTCCCTCTTGGTAAATATAGTTGTACAAGCGTGCCAGTTCCAAACTAAAAACTCCAACAATTTGATTTTGAGGTGATGACGGATTTACCATTGGTCCGAGCATGTTAAAGAAGGTCTTCATTCCCAACTCTTTACGAATTGGCGCAACCGACTTCATCGCGCTATTAAAAAGAGGTGCGTGGAGCATACAAATTCCCGCTTTATCAAGCTGACGCTTCAGTAAATCTTGATCTGCTGTGAATTTATACCCTAGACTTTCCATCACATTTGATGATCCGCAGTTTGACGATACGCCGTAGTTGCCGTGCTTTGCCACCTTTGCCCCCGTGCCAGCCACCACAAAAGAGGCTAGGGTAGAGATGTTAAAAGTGTCTTTGTTATCGCCACCCGTACCACACATATCAATGGTGTTAAAGTCGCTAAAGTCGACCTTGGTACAGAGTTCGAGTAATGCGTCTCTAAAACCAGCCAACTCAAACACCGTTATTGGGCGCATCATATAAACCGTTAAAAAGGTAACCACCTCGCTTTGGTTATATTCGCCACGGGTAATATTTATCAGAACTTGACGTGCTGTGTCGCGCGAAATAGCCTGATAATTAACTAATTGCTTTAAAATATCTTTTATCATTTGATCTGTTTTCCAATATTTTACACATTCACTTTATAATTCAAAACCAACTCATCGCTAGGCAACCCACGAATTCCCCAATTGTGCTTTGGCGTTTCAAAAATTGTAAGTTCGATATCCTCTTTTTCAATTTCAAGTTCTGATTTGAATCGGCTAAATATCAATGAGATGAGTTCTTTTTTTGCTTCAACTGTTCGACCGTCAAAGATGCTAACTTCAATTATGGTATATCTGTCTGTGCGACCAGCTCCAAAATAGGAATTCTCTTTTTCCATAGGAAAGAAACGATGAAACCTCTTGTCTTGCGGAAATTTAAAAGCATCGACAATGCAAGAGTGAATCACGTCCGACATCTTGCTTTTCGATTTGTTAAGTTCAGACGCTAAGCCAAATATCTTTATCTGTCCCATTCGAACTAGCGTAATACCCAGTTTTTAATCATCTCTTTGCCATGTTCGGTTAAGATGCTTTCGGGATGAAACTGCACACCACGCACATCATATTCGGTATGCATTACGCCCATTATGAGGCCATCAATATCTTCGCAAGTAACGGCAAGCTCTTTCGGTAAATCATGCTTATTTACAACCCAAGAGTGGTAACGACCTGCCTTAAACGTTTTTGGTAGTCCATTAAAAAGATACTCCTTATCGTTAATGATGTTGATGGGTGTTGCAACTCCATGATACACCTTATTCATATTGCTGATAGAACCGCCAAAAACCTCACCAATAGCCTGACAGCCAAGACAAACGCCCAAAATTGGTTTTGTAGGGCCATACATCTTTATCAAATCTTTCATAATGCCAGCTTCATCAGGAACACCAGGCCCTGGTGAAAGAACAATCTTATCGTAACGATTAACCTCTGCCAACGAAATTTCATCATTTCTATAAACATCGACACTTTCGTTCAGAATCTCCTCTAAATAGTGTACCAAATTATAGGTAAATGAATCGTAATTATCTAAAACTAATATCTTCATAATCAAATTGTTACAAGTTAAAACTCTTTAGCCATTTCAATTGCCTTTTTCAAAGCACCCAGCTTATTATTCACTTCTGCCAATTCCAACTCTTCAACTGAAACTGACACTACGCCCGCACCAGCCTGACAGAAAAGGGTGTTGTTTTTACTCAAGAATGAGCGAATGGTGATGGCCTGATTAAATCCCCCATCTAACCCAATAATACCAATGCAACCGCCATAAAAACCTCTGTTTTGATTTTCAAAGCTGTCAATCAGTTCCATGGCCTTAAATTTTGGTGCGCCCGAAAGAGTGCCAGCAGGAAAGGTATTTGCCATGATTCTACTGGTGTTTGAGCCTGCTTTTAATTCGCCACTCACATCACTCACCAAGTGCAAAACATGTGAATAATATTGTACCTCTTTAAAAGTGTTCACCGTCACGTTTTTGCAGTTTCTGCTCAAATCATTGCGCGCTAAATCAACCAACATCACGTGCTCGGCATTCTCTTTTGGGTCGAGAGAAAGCTGCACGGCCAACTCCTTATCTTTCTCATCATCGCCAGTTCGTTTGAATGTTCCTGCAATAGGATTTATAGTTGCAATTCCCTTATCTATAATGAGTTGAGCCTCGGGCGATGAGCCAAAGATTTTATAACTTCCAAAATCGAAATAAAAGAGGTATGGAGATGGGTTAATGTTGCGCAAAGCCCGGTAAACGTTGAACTCATCGCCCAAAAAGCCTTGACTAAATTGGCGCGATAAAACAATTTGAAAAACATCGCCTTTGTAACAGCTCTCTTTTCCCTTTTTTACCATTTCGATATATTGCTCATCGGTGATGTTTGATTTCTCTTCGCCTTGCGTTTTGAAGTTAAAGGTCGATACAGAACGATTACTCAAACTCTTAGCCAATGTATCTATCTCGCTAGAAGCATCTTCTGTTAAGTTTTCTATTAAATAAAGGAGGTTAGAAAAGTGGTTAAATGCCAAAATGTGTTTGTAAAAAACATAACGCAACTCAGGAATTAAGTGAGCCTCTTTTCGCTCAGCTTTTAATTTGATGGTCTCGAAATATTGCACGGCATCGTAGCTCGAATAGCCAAAGAAGCCGTTAATTTTAATTGGAGAATCATGCCCCACAACGTCGAAACTTTTTATAAAGCCATCCAATCTGTCAGGTACCGTAACGGTGGAGAAATCGCTTGTTTTTTCCACGCTACCATCGGGGAAAGAGGTTGTAAGCGTGCCATTATCAACCAAAAACTCCGCTATTGGGTTAAAGCAAATAAATGACATAGAATTGCTGTTTCCGTGATAATCGGAACTCTCCAAAAGAAT
>JAYVSA010000084.1:0-9947 GCA_043775765.1 Breznakibacter sp.
TTTCATTTTCGCACTTTTTTTGTAATAATGACACAAAGGTATTTATTTTTTTTACCCACCAAATAAAAAAAACTCTTTTTTTACCAGAAAGCTGCATGTTGTAAACTCTACATTACAAATAATCTATCCTATTTGGTGTTTAATGTTGTTTTTGAGCACAAGATGAAACAATGCTTGAAGAGGCTCTTGGCTGTTTTTTGCTTGAGATTTAACTTTAGCTACAACATTTCTCTTCCGACTTCTCATCTTTGCAACAACGCTCCCTTTTTTGATGATAAGTAAGGTACGAAACAACTAGAATTCCCGCAAAAACCACAGGCATCATAGCATGAGCAATTGTATCACCCGAGGCCAAATGTGCTACCACTGCCGACACAAACACAATAGCAAAACCTGCGTAAGCCCACTCTTTTACACGTGCACAAATAGGTGCTAAAAGGACTATTGCACCAATTATTTTAGCCACTGCTAATTCTATTCTAAAGAAATCAGGAAAGCCAAGTTTAATAAATCCATCTTTAGCTTCTTGGGCTGTTAGATACATAATGCCCGAAAAAATCATCATCAAAGCAACAATTGACGTTGTAATCCAATATGTAATAACTATCTTTTTCATTGTATTTAATTTTGTTATTTACTTTAACAATTGATTTTGCTTAAAGTTCACTTAGCATGAAGATGGTATTTGAACTGAGATGATTGATTTATCAAAAAAGCCCTTTCGAGAAATTACGAAAGGGCTTTTTTTAGTGATATAGTATTTTAGAATTAGGGCATTTTGTAAATAAAAGCATTGATATTCATTCCAGCTCCCACAGAAGCCATCATTACATAATCGCCACTATTTAGTTCGTGTCCTTCTAGTTGTTTTTTTAGTACTAAATCAAACAGTGTTGGAACGGTTGCAACCGATGAATTACCCAATGTTTTAATTGTCATAGGCATTACGTTCAAATCAACATCTGTTTCCCCATATAAACGATAAAGGCGTTTCAATATTGCCTCATCCATTTTAGCGTTTGCTTGGTGGATCAGAATTTTTTTAATATCCCTAAGATGTAGTCCATTTAAATCTAAACACTCTTTTGCCGTAGTTGGAACATTGGTGAGTGCATAATTATAAACACGTTTTCCCTCCATTTTAAGGTATAAACAATCGTCATTGAGTTCTGTATTGTAAGATGGACCCATCTCCAACATATCCATGTAATCCATGGCATCTGTTCGCGCAGCATGTCTGAGAACGCCTACAGGAGTTTCGCTATATCTCGCTTCAAGAACACAGGCTCCAGCACCATCGGCAAAAATCATGGCATCGCGGTCGTGCGGATCCATAACTCGGCTCAGGGTATCTGCACCAATGACAAGGGCGCTTTTAGCATCACCACTTTTTATGTAGTAACTTGCTTGAACCATTGCTTGTGTCCAACCAGGACAGCCAAAGGTGATATCGTAGGCAATAGTTTTTGGATTTTGGATTTTTAGTTTTGCTTTTACACGTGACGAAACGGTAGGCAAAATATCAGGGTACCTGCCACCTGCTCTAATGTCACCAAGATTGTGGGCTACAATAATGTAATCCAGTTTTTCTGGGTCGAAATTGGCCGCTTTCAATGCTTCAATGGCGGCAAATGTAGCAATATCTGAGGTCAGATGTTTATCTTCAGCTACTCTACGCTCTTCGATGTCTGTAATCTGTTGGAATTTTTCCACAATTTCAGCACCAGGGGTTTCAATTTTCGAACCATCCTCATTAAGAAAATAGTTGTTTTGAAAATCACTATTCTTAATTACTACTGGCGGAATGTAACAACCTGTTCCTGTTGCCACAGCATACAACTGCGTTTTTGATTTCATTTTAATATGTTTTGATTAAGAAATTTGATGCTCCCCATTTTGGTTTCACAGCAAATCTGTATCTAATTTATTATACTCTTTAAACGTTTTTAGAGTGAGCGTTTCGCCATCCCATTCGGCGTAGGTGAAGAGTGAAATCCAATCACCGAGATAAAACATCTTACTCTGCTCAGACAACTCAATCTCTTTGGCTACGTGCCTATGCCCAAAAATAAAGTAATCGAAATGTTCTTTTTTCAATATCTCTTTCGAATAGAGAACAAGCCACTCATTCTCGTCGCCAAAATATGTTTCACCATATTTCTTCTGGTTTGTTTTTCTACTACTTCCCGACCAACGCTTTGCAAATGCAATTCCCCACCGCGGGTGAATCATTGAAAAGAAGGCTTGCGCCACTTTGTTGGTAAAAACGACCTTTAGCATGTTGTATTTTCTATCATAAGGTCCTAGTCCATCGCCATGTGCAAGGTAGAATTTTTTGCCATTCATCTCGCGAGTAACAGCATCTCGAACAATATGAACCCCCGTTTCAGTGGGTAGATAATCGAAAATCCAAAGATCATGATTTCCTGTAAAATAGTGAATCGTTATTCCCCTATCTGTGAGTTCTGACAGCTTACCGATGAACCTCGAAAATCCGCGAGGTATAACATTTTTATACTCCCACCAGAAATCAAAAATATCACCTAATAAATATATTTCAGAGGCCGTTTCTTTTATAGAGTCGAGCCACTTAACAAATCTACGTTCATGTGTAAATGGGTCTTTAATTCCTGCTGCGCCAAGATGGACATCTGAAGCAAAGTATATTTTTTTCCCACTTTTTAAATCACTCATGTTTATAACTTATCATCAGACAAGAAGCGTGCAAAGGTATTAGTTTTTTTAGCGTTATTCAACCTTTTTATTGCAGTTTCTTAATTAGTAACTCTTTAATAAACAGCGATAAAAGAATTTTGTTAAATCTTTTTCTATTTATTTTGATCGAAAGGAGAGTAAATTAACTCCTAAAGATTGCTGGTTATTTTATCATCGAGTAGAGATCCTTCCAAGTCTTTTCCCACAATTTCGCCACTTTTTCCAATTAAATAATTTGCTGGTAAACGGCTAACATTGTAGATTGTAGCGCTGTATGCATTGGGAAATGTGAATTCACATACGTTTGTCCACGGAAGCTCATCTTGCGCAATGGCCGCTTCCCAATAAAGTCTATTTTGGTCGAGCGAAACCTGATAAATTTCAAAGTTTTTACTGCCAAATTTCTTGTAAACACGCTTTAATTCACGATTAAAAGCACGGCTTTCTTTACTCCACGATGCCCAAAAAGAGAGTAAAATAACCTTTCCTTTTAATGAAGAAAGCGCCACTTCTCGGCCTTTAACATCGGCAATTTTAAGTTCAGGAAAAGGAATAGACGGTAATGTATTGAGATAATCGGCTACTTTAGCATTGTTTTCACGTTTCTTGGCATTTAAAACAAACTCATATAAATTTTTAACCCGCTCATTATTAGGATAATATACGTTTAAGCTTGTTGCAATGGTTGCGTAAAAAATTTGATCACGTTTGTCGTATACATTTAACACAAATGTCTCATTATCAAACTTTTGATAGATGGCGTAGTAGCTAGCAAAAGAGCGTGGGTGATTGGAAATAAATTCACCAATAAATTCCTTGTGTTTTTCTATTTGAGATGATATTTGAGATGTTATTGCTCCTTTTTCAACAGGCGAGGTTGCCTTGATATACTTATTTTGTAACTCATCAATTTCGCTAATTGTATTTCTCAGGTTGTTATTTAATTGCTTAATGTAGGCCGACTCAGGGGAGTTTGTGATTTGATAATTCTCTTCAATACTTGCCAAATTGCCACTTATTTTCATAGCAATATTAGAGTCGTTGAGAAAGGTAATGTTTTTCTTTCCAAGGTTTAGGGTAAAGAATGTTGGTTCTTTCAGTTTATCTCCCTTAAAATGGTAATCGCCTTCATTATCTAGTTTTACAGAATCTAATACTTCAACACCATCTAAATTCAGTTTGCTTAATCGAAGGATTTTACCCTCGGCACCCGTAATTTTGCCCGATATGGAATATTTATTGGAGTTTGTACAGCTAGTAAGCAACAGAACTATTAAAGAGAATAGAGCGGTTTTTTTTAACACAAGAAGGGTTTCTTTTTTCATATTTTTCATATCAATTATCTAACATTAACTCTTTTTTTTACTAGTCGCTGAATAGCATCTTCAAGTTTTTCGCCCCAAATATTTTTTTCAACAATTATGCCTTCGCTATTGATAAGAAATAATGCAGGTAAAGCATCGATGCCTAAGAGCGGTATGATGGGTGATGATTTGCCTCTTAAATCACTTACGTGCAAACAGTTAAGTTCATCTTCTTTATTGGTTTTTTGCCATTCAATGGCATTCGTGTCGAGACTTATCATATAGGTTTCTAGGCCTTGATTTTTATAACGCCACATTAATTTTGAAATCTCCTTATTTCGAATTCTACAAATTGGTAGCTCATAAGACCACACAATTACCATGACATTTTTACCCAATAAACTATTGAGAGAGAGTTTGTCGTTCCATGGTGTAAATGCCTCAAAGTCGGGCATTTTATCGCCAACAGATAGACGTTTGGAACCATCCAGTTTTGCAGAAACGTTATTTACTAAATTAGAAAAACGTTTAACCTGATAGGAGTTAAAATAGCGTTGCGAAAGCAGGAACTGAGTTTCGATAAACAGTGATCTATCTTTTGGAAATGCATAGAGAGGTGTGTTGCCAGTCTGTTGAAGAAGTAGTGGAATGGCAACTAAACTCGCCTCATTTCCTTTGAGTAACTCATCCGAAACTAAGCGGTATTTTAAGGTAACAGAATCTTGCTTGTCGTAAAGCAGATGAACAATAGAATCTGTTGTTACAGAGCCAATTAAATGTTTTATTGTATCACTTTTTATACGAAACTCATTTTCGTATAACTTGGTTGAATTGAGAACTTTTTGTAAGATTTCAGATTGATTGAATCCACTGAAAATGAGTGTATTTGGGATTGAGAAGTAATCGAAACTGACTTGAGTTGTTGAATCGGAACTGAGGATTAGATTAATCTGTTGATTTCCAACACACAGTCTATAAAAATCGGATTGGAGTTTCGTGTTTTCGCAACGAAATGAGCCATCTTGTTTGATTTCAATGGTATCAACATCTATAGGAATAGAGTCGAGCCGTTGTAAAACAATCAAACTCGGAGCATTTATTATTTTACCTTCCAATAATGGGGCACTATCTTTAGTTGACTTCTTACAGCTGTATAAGTTTAGAAATAAAGCTGTTACGATAATACTTTTAATAAATAAACCTCTTTGCATTATTCAAATTTATGGATGCACAAAATAGGAAAAAAATAGACTTCCTAGTGTAAGATATATAAACATTCCAAGAATATCGTTCATTGTAGTCACGAATGGGCCAGTAGCTACTGCAGGATCTACATTAATACGTTTTAAAAAGAGCGGAATTAAGGATCCAAAAAGTGAAGCAATTATAACCACCGAAAACAGGGCGCTACTAACGGTGAGTGTTAGCGCCATATCGGCATTGATAGCGTAGTTGTAGGCCAATAGAAGAGCCGATAAGATGGTAGCGTTGAGTAGAGCAACAGCGAGTTCCTTCAAGAGCTTCACCCAATCGTTTTGTAGGCTCATAGCACCAGATGCAAGAGATTGAACCACAATAGCAGACGACTGCACGCCCACGTTGCCACCCATAGCCGCAATTAGTCCCATAAATAGCGCTAATTCAGGGTGTTGGCCAATGATTCCGATAAAACCGCCCACTACGCGTGAGCCGAGAATTCCACCCAAAAGACCTATTAATAACCATGGAATACGGGCTCTGGTGTGTAAAAAAACACTGTCCGATGCCTCTACATCTTCTGTTAGGCCAGAAGCCAATTGGTAATCTTCCTCGGCTTCGGAACGAATTACTGTAACCACATCGTCTATGGTTATTTTGCCGAGTAGGCGCCCAATTTCATCAACCACAGGCAGAGCTACTAAGCCGTATTTGTCCATTATATTTGCAGCCTCCTGTGCCGACATGGTGTCGAGAACCGAGATTACATCATCGTTATAAATTTCTTCAACTTTAGAGGTAAGATGGGCGAGGATTAGTTTTTTAAGAGAGAGAGTCCCTTTTAAGATTCCCGAGTTATCAATTACATAAACATAATAGACTTTATCAATATCTTCGGCTTGTCGGCGCATGCTTCGGATGCATATTGGCATTGTCCACCCAAGTTTAACTTTAATAATTTCTTTGTCCATTAGTCCACCAGCGGTGTCTTCGTGGTAATTGAGCAAATCAACGATGTCACCCGCCACGTTCACATCTTCAACCAATGAAAGCACCTCGATACGGCGTTCTTCATCGAGCTCACCTATTAAATCGGCGGCATCATCAGAATCCATTTTGTTAATGACTCTTTTGGCAATAATATCATTGGGAAGAGCTGCCAGTAGGGTATTTCGTTTGTCTTCTGGCAGTTCTGAAAGTACCTCTGCCGAAAGTTCATCGTTGAGAATGGTATAGACCGACTTAGCATCATCGAGCGTTAGTTGGCAAAAAATGTCGGCCAAATCGGCAGGATGCAAATCTTCAACCAACTCCTTTATTCCAGGCTCATCATTTTTTGCAATTTGAAATCGCAACTTGCTTATATACTGACGGGTAAGTTCGAAATTTGCCATATAATAGTATTTGCAAAATTATCTGTTTGCTTGAATTAGCTTGGTTAATGCTACAAAATCGGCCACACTGAGTTGTTCCGGGCGTTGATCAAAAACCTTATTTTCGGTAATGTTTTCTCTATTGAATTCGAGCGATTTAAGCGAATTTCGCATTGTTTTACGGCGTTGTCCGAAGGCAGTTTTTACGATTGTAAAAAAGAGTTTCTGATCGCAATCGAGCGCTTTCACGCCATTGGGAGTAAGAGAGATCACGGCCGATTTGACCTTTGGAGGTGGAGAAAAGACATTCTCATTTACAGTAAAAAGATACTTAATATCGAAAAAGGCTTGGAGTAAAACGCTGGTGATTCCGTAGGTTTTACTGCCATGAGGTGCAGCAATACGCTCGGCCACCTCTTTTTGAATCATACCAACCACCTGAGTCACATTTTCTCTATCTTCAAGCACTCTAAAGAAAATTTGCGACGAGATGTTATACGGAAAGTTGCCTACAATGGCATATTTTTCTGGGAAGATGGGTCTGATATCCATTTTCAGATAATCGGCAAAATGGATTTTTCCTTTAAGCGTTGGGTAGTGATGATTGAGGTATTCAATAGACTCATTATCAATATCAACCAAGTGAAGATTCAAATCGGGTTTTTTAACAAGAAACTGTGTTAATACGCCCATTCCCGGGCCAATTTCTAAAACATTTTTATGGATAGGGTCAAGTGATTCAACAATTTTTTTTGCGATATTTAAATCGGTTAAGAAATGTTGTCCTAAATGTTTTTTTGCCTTTACGCTCTCCATAATCGTTTGTGTGTCAAATTTAATGATTACAAAGGTACAAAAAAGAATTTACCCCTATTAGCCATTTAAGATAATAGGGGTAAACAAAGAAGGTATACTTGTTTTATGATTTAAACTAGTCTACAGTTGTCAGTTTCATCATGTTGATAGGCACATATTCACGCATTGGAATACCCCCAACAAATACCAGCACATCGCCTTTTTTAACCTGACCAGATTTTTTTAAAATTTCTGTTGTTTCCGCAATGGCATCATTCAATGATGTTTTGGTTTCCAAAAAGTGAGATTTTACGCCGCGTACGATATTGAGTTGCGAAATAATTTGTTCGGTAGGAGTGAAGGCGAAGATATTGGCATTTGGCCTATTGCTCGAAATTTTATAGGCCGAACCTCCCAGCGATGTAAAAACCACAATACCCACTGCATTAGCTAAATCAGCCATTTTACAAGCGTTATAGCAAATGGTATCGGGTAAGAAATTCTCACTTCCTTCAATCGGTGGATTTTGGTGCTTGAGTACGAATTTGCAACCCTCGGTGGCATTGATGATTTGTTGCATGCTTCGAATGACCTCTACAGGATATTTACCCACCGATGTTTCGCCCGAAAGCATTAGTGCATCCGCGCCATCCATTACTGCATTGGCTACGTCGGTAGCTTCGGCGCGCGTTGGACGGAAGTTCGTGATCATACTTTCAAGCATTTGCGTAGCCACAATAACGGGCTTTGCGGCAATGATACACTTGTTAATGAGTGTTTTTTGGAGAATAGGCACCTGATCGAATGGGATTTCAACCCCTAAGTCGCCACGAGCAACCATAATTCCATCGGTCATAGCAATAATAGCATCTATATCGGTAATGGCCTCAGGCTTCTCTATTTTTGCAATAACGCGAGTAAATTTGCCCTTTTTGGCTATTAATTTTTTTAAGTCAGAAATGTCATCGGCACAACGCACAAAAGAGAGCGCGATCCAATCAACATCAAAATCCAACACAAAATTTGCATTATCAATATCTTTTTCGGTTAAACTTGGGAGAGAAACCTTGGTGTTGGGTAAGTTTACACCTTTTTTTGATGATAGAATACCGCCCGAAATAACTCGCGTAATCACTTCGTCGATGCGATTTGATTCTACAACTTCGAGTTTGATTTTACCATCATCTACCAAAATAAATTCACCAATCTGAACATCTAAAGGAAGAGGTTTATAGGTAATTGATACTTTTTCGGCAGTGCCAAGGCAGTTGGTTGTTACAAGTTTTAGTAAAGCTCCATCAACCAGCATTACGCCATTGTTTTCGACATCGCCAATACGCAATTTTGGTCCTTGTAAATCGGCTAAAATAGCCACATTGGTACCCATTTCAGCGTTGAGTTCACGAATAGTTTCAATAACCTTTTGATGATCTTCGTTTTTGCCGTGAGAGAAATTTAACCGACAGACAGTAACCCCTTCAAGAATTAATTTTCTTAGAGTCTCCTTTTCTTGACATGCCGGACCCATGGTGGCAATAATTTTTGTTTTGGTCTTTTTTTGATGATACATAAAAAGTGTTATTTTGATGGGTTAACTACTTAAAATAGCATTTTTCATCTGTGGTGGTGCAAATTTAATGAGATATATTGAATTTAAGCACCATTTAAGGTTTATTAACCTAAAAATAAGGGGGCATTTATTTCAAACACTCTAATTCGATAAAATGAATTAATGAGTGAATAATTTGAATATGAATCTCCTGAATTCTATCGGAATATCCATTGTAAGGGACACGAATTTCAACATCGGACAATTCACCAATTGTACCACCACTTTTGCCCGTGAGTGCCACGACCTGAATGCCCATTTCTTGAGCAACCTTAATGGCGTTTAAAACATTGGCTGAGTTGCCACTGGTGCTAATGGCCAAAAGGATATCACCTTTATTACCAACAGCTTCCACATAGCGAGAAAAGATGTAGTCGAAACCAAAATCGTTGCCAACACAAGTGATGTGAGTTGGGTCGGACATTGCAACGGCTGCCATACCTTTACGATTATCTCTAAAACGCCCAGTAAGTTCTTCGGCAAAGTGCATGGCATCGCTCATTGATCCGCCATTGCCACACGTAAGAATTTTACCTCCATTATTGAGGGCATCAACCATTACCAAGCCAGCTTTTTCAATTTTTTCAAAATTGCTATTGTCCGCTATAAAAGAGTCCAGCAATTGGGCTGCTGAAGAGAAATTTTCTTTTACTGTATTGATGCTCATAGGTTTATGTCAATTTTAGGGGATAAAAATATTACTAAATATAATAAAAGCTTATTAATAACACGTTCCACAAGGTGAAAATCCTAATTTACGTGCTTTTTCGAGAGTATAAGGTATTGTAACCCCTTTGCAGTGCGATAATCCACCACAATTTTGCTTATGATATTTCATTCCTTTTGAGGTGGAGCAAACATAAACCAAATTCTCTGACAGAGAAACAGTTGAATTGGAGGAGTGTTCAGTATTTGAGGCTGAGGAACTTGTTGACGAAGAATTATGAGATGAAC
>JAYVSA010000085.1:0-12835 GCA_043775765.1 Breznakibacter sp.
AGCAGGCTTTACCAACCAGCCATTTAGCTCTATTCCACCAGTTGTTTTAAAAGAAAAAAACTCTTTTGGGCTCAACTCAATATTGGCAACAAGTTTGGATAATTCACTGTTGTTTTGCAAAATCCGAATCTCCTTTCCTGCAACGCTAAAAAGAGTTATGGAATTAGGTATTTTAAGTGATGAGTGGTTGATAATAAGGTAGTTACGGCTAGCGTTAAATGTTGCTTCATTAGTTCCGCTAGTTAATGACAACTTACGCTTAGACTTACCATCTAATGACGAAGCCCAAACAGTTCTTTGAAGAGGCGACTCATCGGCCGATTGGTAATAAACCTCATGCTTGAGAGCGTTGTATCCATAATAGGCAGTTACATCCCACTTTCCAGTGGTTATTTGTGCTTGTTTAATGCCCAGTAAATTGTAGTAATATAGATGACTAAAGCCATCTTGCTCAGAGGTAATTACAAAGCCCTTTCCATCAGGTAAAAACTCTATTGTGTTGGCCATATCTGCATCTACAAAAGTGTCGCTTGTTTGAGAATAAAGGCTATTTGCTACACCTGTTTTGGAATTAAATGAGAGCAGGTCGAACTGATTTTGAAGACGATTCATACGAACAACGGCTAATCTGTCGGCGCCATTGGTCCAGAATATACGGGGAACGTAAATGTCTCTATTCTTTCCTAAATCCATCACCTTAGTGGTTTTGTCGGAAACATTAAAAACATTAACAGAAATCTCCGCATTGGCTTCACCCGCCTTAGGATATTTGACGTAAGATATTGATGGATAGAAATTTTCGGCATCAATTGTATTATTACTCACTTCCAACGGATAGAGTTTTACCTTCGTTTCATCGAAACGAATATATGCCAAATCGGTGCTTGCCGAATTCCACTCAAATGCCCTCGTTACCTTAAACTCTTCCTCGTACACCCAGTCGCCCATACCATTACGGATGCTATCTTTGGCGCCATCCTCGGTAATAGCGCTTTCGGTACCAAAACGGAGCTTCTTGAGGTAGAGATTGTTTTTCCATTCAAAAGCTATAAAATTACCATCTGGCGATACGGTTGCAGAGCCTATTTGATTTTTATCTGATAATGGCAACAGTTCGTGTGTTGAGCAGTTGTATGTGTAGTAATTTGCAGTAAATGAATGTCTATATACTTTTATTTTGTTGGTGTAAAGCAAAATTAAATTATCATCGCTACTAAATTCAAATCCATCAATATTTTTAATCTTCAAATCTTCAAACTTCGACAAATCAAGTAGCTTACTGATTTTATTGCCCGTAAGTATATCATATTTTTCAATCGATTTTCCGCTATCGGCCACAGTTGCATAAGAGTTTTCATTATTTAAAAACACCATTTCATCAACCTCCTTTGGCGCAAATGTTTGGTTGATAGTAATATCTTCTAGCGTAACCTCTCGCTTTTGCGAAAAAATAGGACTATTAAATATAAATATTACCCCCATAAAGAGGCATATTTTTTGAGTTGAAATCATTGTATAGTTATTTTGAATGCGATAATAAGAATTTTTTATCACTAAATAAGGCGGTGTCCGTAAAAATTATGAAAAACCAATTTGCAAACTCACCTTATTTCAAAGAAAAATAGACTCAATATTTCTACTTCTGCTATGACGTTTATGCCAGAGGATAACTCTTGTTTGCATTAATGGAGATGAGCTTTTGATGTTGAAATTGTGTGCAGAGAATTCGACGAAAGACCCTTAAGAAGTAAAATAGTTGCTAAATATTTCATAGAAATATTTAGCAACTATAGTTTACGGCACTTTTAAGTTGTGGTTATTCAGGCTCTTTTGAAAAATCAAAATTATTAATTATAGAGTATCGGCTACCAATAAGTAATCTAATGCATTCGTCACCATTCGGGAATTTCCAATAAGGTGTAATAACATCAATCGATACATTCATTGTTGAGTTGAATGTGATGATTTTTCTTGTGCAATACTGCTCTAATGAGCTGTCGAATAACAACTTGCCATTTGATGTTTCAAATAATTTGAATTGAAGGTTTCCAAGATACTCTTTCCCTACAATAGAAAAATAATAGTCGTTTTTACCATAGAACGTGTACACCACCATTAATGGGCTGTTTTTATTAACTTTGAAGGATCTCGTAAAATCAACATTAAAAGATGTATCTGGTTTTACTATCATTTGCTCTAATTCAGTACACGTTTGAGACATTACATTTGTGTAAGTTAGAAGTATTACTCCTAAGGTTAAAATTGCAATTCGGATAGATGTTTTCATATACCAAAGTTAATGTGAATTTAATTTTTCTATTAATTTATAGGTAGCACAACAGTAATTGTTGTTCCAGAACCATCGTTGTTTTTTAACTTAATATTTCCTTTGTGTGCTTCAATAATAAGTTTTGAGAAAGGTAATCCTAAGCCTGGTGAATTGTCAGAGTTATTAACGGCATTAAAGAGAGTGAAAATGCTATTTAACTCATCCTCGGAATATCCCATGCCTTGATCTGAAATTGATATTTCCACGGTTGTATCTGTTTTATCTATAAAGACGGAAACCGTAGATTTAGGCGATGTAACACGAACGGAATTTTCTAATAACCGTTTAAAACAAAAGGAAAGCAAATCATAGTCACCAATTATATTGATTGATTGGTTTAACCCCGAAAGATTTAAATCAACTTCTCTTGCCGAAACAATGTCAGATATATTTACAGCACACAATTCAATTAATTCATTTAAATTGATATTGTCATGGTTAATCTGATATTTTCCCGATTTGAGAGACGTTATACGCAAGGCTAGTAATGAAAACTCCTCCAAACGAGAGATTGAAGTGTCGAGAAGTTCAATGTATTTTGAAAGTTTAATGCTTTCAACGTGGTGCTTGAGTAACTGTATGGCACCATTGATACCATTAAGGGGTGTTCTAATTTCATGACTTATCATTGCTAAGAAATTAGATTTTAGAGTGTCGAGCCCCAAAAGTTCTGAGTTTGCAATTTCTAATTTTTCGTTAGAATCTTTAAGCTCTAAAGTACGTTTGGCTACCTCCTCTTCGAGTTGACTATTAAAGTTTCTTAATAACAACCGCGAATTGCGTAATTCAATTTGAGTTTTTATTCTAGCGAGAAGTTCTCTATGATCAAAGGGTTTGGTTACAAAATCTTGTGCTCCCAAATCAAATCCTTCATAAACGCTCTCTTTATCGGTCTTAGCAGTTAGAAAAATAATTGGTATTTCATTAAACTGAGGGAGTTCTCTTATAATTTTGCAAACCTCGTAGCCATCCATTTCTGGCATCATTATATCTAAAAGTACTAAGTCAATGCTTTCTGCGTTTAGGAGGTTTAGCCCTTCTTTTCCGCTTAAAGCATACTCAATTTCGTATTCTTGGTCGGACAATATTGAGGCCAGAACTTGGATATTCTGAGGCGTGTCGTCAATTATAAGAATTAAACTTTTCATAGATTATTTATTGTTTTGGGATCCCACTTTAACAAGAATGACTTGTCTTAAACCGACTATATCCACTTATTTAAAGATAATCATCTTTTTTGATGTGCAATGTTATATTTGATTTTTATTGAACATTAATCTTGACAGCTTATTTTAATGGATAATATTTTGTTTAATAGCCCTCAAGACATCTTGTTAATGTTATATTGAGCATAGTTTAAAATAGAGGTTGAACCATTTATTTATACTATCGTAATTATTTCGTTGAAATTGATATTTGAGTCTAATTATTATCATTCTTTGATGAAAACTGTCCAAATTCTTAAGAATTCGATTGGGTTTCTCTGAAAAATGGGAGTAATTCTTACTTTTTGGTAAGAATTAAACTTGACACACATAAATTAACAAAAAATAACCTGCTTTGAAAACAATTAGCGCTTTTTTTCGTTAATTAATTTTTAGCTTTGTGAGCGCTTACTTTTAGCCATTTCAACAAACGAGTTGAGAGCATATTAGCATACATTTTTACAAACAAAAGAGCCTATTTCTTGTTATACTAAACTAGGCATTTTTAAAGGATATGGAAAAAATATATTTACCTGCTGATTACATTCCTGTGATGCTACAATTTGTAGTAGCACTCTCTTTTGTGGTTGCCACAATGCTGGCTACTCACTTAATTACGAGCAAGCGCAAACGTATTAGAACGCTTAAAAAAGAAGAAAACTTTGAGTGTGGTATCGAAATTCAGGGGAATGCTCGTTTTCCATTCTCGATAAAGTATTTTTTAATAGCCATTCTGTTTGTGCTTTTCGATGTAGAAGTGATATTTTTCTACCCTTGGGCTGTGAATTTTAAGGAGATGCAGTGGAGTGGATTTATTGAGATGTTGTTGTTTATGTTTTTTGTACTCTTCGGCTTTTTCTATATATACAAAAAGGGTGCGTTCGATTGGAATAAAGAAGAATAAATTATGGAAATAGCGAAACCAAATTATAATATCGCGGAGGCGCCAGCGGGCTTTTCAGGTCCTGGTTTCTTTGCTACAAGCCTTGATGCAGCTGTTGGATTGGCGCGTGCAAACTCTCTTTGGCCTTTGCCTTTTGCAACCTCCTGCTGTGGCATCGAATTTATGGCAACTATGGGTGCTCATTACGATTTAGGTCGTTTTGGAGCCGAGCGTTTGAGCTTCTCGCCACGCCAAGCCGATCTGTTGATGGTGATGGGTACAATTGCTAAAAAGATGGCACCTATTGTGCATCAGATATATGAACAAATGGCTGAGCCACGTTGGGTTTTAGCGGTTGGAGCTTGCGCTTCGAGTGGTGGTATATTTGATACTTACAGTGTGCTTCAAGGAATTGATCGCGTGGTGCCAGTTGATGTTTATGTACCAGGTTGCCCGCCTCGACCAGAGCAAATTATAGACGGCTTTATGAAGATTCAGGAGTTGGTTAAAAATGAACCCCTAAGAAGACGATATTCACCCGAGTATCGTGAACTTTTAGAGAGCTACGGCATAAAATAAGATAGGAAATGGAGAATAGCATAATTATAAATGAATTAAAAGACAAATTTACCACAGGAGTGCTTGCGGTAGATGAAACGTTGGATATTCTTACAATTACCATTGACAAAGATGTGAATTACAACCTTATTCAATATTTAAAAGAAGAGTTAGGATTTATTTTCATTACCGATGTGTGTGGTATTCACATTCCTACGCAAACGGAGGAGTTAGGGGTTATTTACCATTTGCAGAACCTTGCAGAAAACAAGCGTGTTCGATTAAAAGTGTTTGTTAGTAAAGAAAATCCGCGAGTGCGTTCAATTGTTTCTCTTTTTTCAGGGGCTAACTGGATGGAGCGTGAAACGTATGATTTTTATGGAGTTGAATTTTTAGGTCACCCTAATCTGGTGCGTATTTTAAATGTAGAGTATATGGATTATCATCCAATGCGCAAAGAGTATCCACTTGAAGATGCTACACGAGAAGATAAGGATGATAAGTTTTTTGGAAGATAAGGATAGAGACGTCAATTTAGAGCGTTTTAAAAGCTTACAAATATTTGAATTATGATTGAAAAGTTAGGCGCCGAACATATCGCACATATTGAGGGAGATAAGAGTTATAGCACTCTTAACTTGGGGCCAACTCACCCTGCAACGCACGGTATTTTCCAGAATGTTCTTACCATGGATGGAGAGATGATTGTTGATGCCGAACAGACAATTGGCTATATTCATCGGGCATTTGAAAAAATTGCAGAACATCGTCCATACAATCAAATAACCACCCTTACCGATCGCTTAAACTACTGTTCATCGCCAATAAATAATATTGGATGGCAACTTACTGTGGAGAAGTTTTTTGGCATAACAACCAATAAACGAATAGATTACATGCGAATAATTGTAATGGAGCTTTCGCGTATTGCCGACCATTTGGTGTGCAACAGTGTTATTGGCGTAGACAGTGGTGCTTTAACAGGATTTGTTTATCTCTTTCAAGAGAGAGAAAAAATATATGAGCTTTTTGAGGAGATGTGTGGCGCTCGCTTAACCACCAATTTAGGTAGAATAGGTGGCTTTGATCGTGATTTTACGCCTCAATTAATTGAAAAGATACGTGGTTTTATTAACCATTTACCTACTGTTTTAAATGAGTTTCAAAACCTCATTATGCGCAATCGTATTTTTATGGATAGAACCATAAATGTAGGAAGTATATCGGCCGAACGTGCTCTGAATTATGGTTTTAGCGGTCCGTGCTTGCGTGCAGCTGGTGTTGATTATGATGTGAGGGTGATGAATCCATACTCATCGTACAACGATTTTGATTTTACCGTTCCAATAGGTCAGAATGGCGATACTTACGATCGCTTTTGTGTTCGTCAAGAGGAGATGTGGCAAAGTATTAAGTTGGTAAAGAATGCTTTAGATAATTTGCCACAAGGAAAATTTGTGGTTGATGTTCCTGAGTTTGTATTACCTCCCAAGGAGGCCGTTTACAGTGAGATGGAGGCTTTAATTTGGCACTTTAAAATTGTAATGGGTGAAGTAAATGTACCTGTTGGCGAAATTTATAACGCCGTAGAAGGTGGCAATGGAGAACTTGGTTTTTATATGGTGAGTGATGGTGGAAGAACGCCTTATAGGTTGCACTTCCGACGTCCTGGATTTATCTACTACCAAGCTTTTCCTGAGATGATTAAAGGTTCAGTTCTTTCAGATGCTATTCTTACAATGAGTAGCATGAATGTGATTGCAGGGGAGTTAGACGCATAAGGAAATTTGTAAAACGATTGAAATAAGTAGAAATACTTTTGAAATAGAAATACGATGTTAGGAAAAAAGATTACTCATAAAGTTTACGCCAAGAAGGGTATAGATTATGCCTTTTCGGAAGCGACCATGGAGAAGGTGCAAAAATTGATTTCGCACTATCCTGAGGGAAGACAGAAGTCGGCACTTTTGCCAGTCTTGCACATTGCGCAAGAGGAGTTTGGCGGTACTCTCAATGTTGATATAATGGATTATGTGGCATCTCTGTTATCGATACAACCTATTGAAGTTTATGAAGTTGCAACATTTTACACGCAATTTTATTTAGATACAGTTGGCAAATATGTAATTGAAATTTGTCGTACAGGCCCGTGCGCTATTTGTGGTGGCGAAGATATTCAAGCTTATATTGAGGAGAAATTAAACATCAAAACGGGCGAAACAACGGCCGACGGACTCTTTACCTTGAAAGCTGTTGAGTGCTTGGGCGCTTGTGGATACGCCCCAGTAATGCAGGTGAACACTGAGTTCTACGAGTTTCTGACAAAAGATAAAATAGACACAATAATTGCGGAGCTTACAGCTAAAGCTAACGACGAAAAACCTAAAGATTCGAGATGGGCAGAAAGATTTTGTTAGAAAATATTGATGTTAAGGGCATTCAATCAATAGAAGTATATCGTTCGTTGGGCGGATACCAATCCATTGAAAAATCTCTTAAAACAATGACCCCTGATGAGGTAATCGAAGAGGTTAAAAAATCAGGCTTAAGAGGTCGAGGTGGTGCGGGTTTTCCTGCAGGCATGAAGTGGAGTTTTATCGACAAAAAATCGACAAAGCCGAAATATCTTATCTGCAATGCTGACGAGAGCGAACCAGGAACATTTAAAGATCGCTATCTGCTTGAACGCATTCCGCATCGTTTAATCGAGGGAATGATTTCGGCCAGTTACGCCCTTGAAGCTAACACTGCTTATATTTACGTTCGTGGCGAGTTTAAGCAAGTTATTGGCATCATCAACAACGCTATAAAAGAGGCTTATGCGGCTGGATTTTTAGGCAAAAACATATTAGGTACATCTTATAGTTTAGATATACACGTTCATTCGGGCGGTGGTGCTTACATTTGTGGTGAAGAGACCGCTTTAATAGAATCTCTTGAAGGCAAACGAGGTAATCCTCGCATTAAACCACCATTTCCCGCGGTAGTGGGTCTTTACGGATGTCCAACAGTTGTAAATAATGTTGAAACATTGGCCAATGTGGGTTGGATTGTAAACCACGGAGGCGAGGCTTATTCTCAAATTGGTGTTGGCCGAAGTACCGGAACAAAACTTATCTCTGCATGTGGAAATATCAATAATCCAGGTGTTTATGAGATTGAACTAGGCGTATCGGTAGAAGATTTCTTGTACAATCCAGAGTATTGTGGAGGTATTAAGAATGGCAAAGAGTTGAAGGCTGTAGTGGCTGGAGGGTCATCGGTACCCATCTTACCAAAAGATTTAATACTAAATACTGTAAGCAATGGCAAGCGTTTAATGACATACGAGTCGTTAAGTGATGGCGGTTTTGTAACAGGTACTATGCTCGGATCAGGTGGATTTATTGTTTACGATGAAGATGCTTGTATTGTGCGTAATACCTACAATTTCAGCCGTTTTTACCATCATGAGTCATGCGGACAATGTTCGCCATGTCGTGAAGGTACTGGCTGGATGGAGCAAGTGTTACACCGTATTGAAAAGGGTGAAGGACGCGAAAGAGATATTGACTTACTGGTAAATATCGCCTCTAAAATAGAAGGCAATACTATTTGTCCGCTTGGCGATGCCGCCGCTTGGCCAGTTGCCGCCGCAATTCGTCATTTCAGAAGTGAATTTGAGTTTCATGTTAATCATCCTGATATTGTTAAAAATATCAACCATGGTTCGTTAGCAAAATATAAATCATAAATGAGTCAAAAAAGTTGCTCATGCTTAAGATTACAATAGATAATAAGTCGATAGAAGTAGAAGAAGGTACTACAATTTTGCAGGCTGCTCGTTTGATAGGTGGCGATGCTGTGCCACCTGCAATGTGCTATCACTCAAAGCTTAAAGATAGTGGTGGCAAGTGCCGAACCTGTATGGTAAAGGTGGTTAAGGGATCTGAAAAAGATCCTCGTCCGATGCCAAAACTTGTGGCATCGTGCCGTACACCAGTTATGGATGGTATGGAGGTGCAAAACATCACTTCACCTGAAGTTATTGAAGCGCGCAAATCAGTTGTAGAATTTTTGCTTATCAACCATCCTCTCGATTGCCCTGTTTGCGATCAGGCAGGGGAGTGCGATTTGCAAAATTTAAGCTATCAGAACGGTAAATCAGACAGTCGTTTTGAAGAGAAGAAAAGAGAGTTTGAGGTGCACGATATTGGCGATAAAATACAGCTTCACACCAACCGTTGCATTCTTTGTTATCGGTGTGTTTATTTGGCAGACCAGTTGACAGACAGTCGTTCTCATGGTGTTTTATACAGAGGCGATGCATCTGAGATTTCAACGTTGATACATACCGCTATTGAGAATGAGTTTTCGGGCAATATGATAGATGTGTGCCCCGTAGGTGCATTAACCGATAAAACATTTCGTTTTAAGAATCGCGTTTGGTTCTTGAAACCAATGGATGCTCATAGAGATTGTCCAACGTGCGCTGGAAAGGCAGCGGTTTGGCTAAGAGGCGAAGAGGTTTATAGAGTTACATCGCGTAAAGATCAGTTCGGCGAGTCAGAAGATTTTATTTGCAATACCTGTCGTTACGATAAAAAAGAGGCTAAAGACTGGATTATAGAAGGGCCTCGTGAGATAAAACAGCTCTCGGTTATAAGCCAAAATCATTATGGTAAAATCATCAAACCATCGGTTATTAGCCCATTAGTGTGCGAAATGGAAAAGAAGAAATAGCATATCGATTAAGCAAAAAGACGATTAATAAATAGCTTTTTTGCATAAAAAATAATAAAATATGGATTACAATTTTATTCTGTACAAATTAACCTTAGCAACAATTATTCTGCTTATTAGCTTAGTGGTTGCTATGTATTCTACCTTGTTTGAGCGAAAAATTGCGGGTTTTTTCCAAGATCGTTTGGGGCCTAATAGAGCAGGTCTTTTTGGTATGTTTCAACCGTTAGCAGATGGAATGAAACTCTTTTTTAAGGAGGAGTTTATGCCAAATACTGCCGACAAGTTCTTGTATATCTTAGGGCCATCGCTCACCATGTTGGTTGCACTGCTTACAAGCGCGGTAATTCCTTGGGGCAATACACTTATCATTGGCGGTACAGAATATAGCTTGCAAATGGCCGATGTTAACATTGGCGTTCTTTACACTTTTGCCATTGTATCGGTAGGGGTTTATGGAGTAATGATTGGCGGTTGGTCGTCTAACAACAAATATGCGTTGATAGGTGCCGTTCGTGCCGCTTCACAAATGATTAGCTACGAGTTGGCCATGAGTATGTCTATTATAGCCATTGTAATGCTTACGGGTTCATTGAGCATGAGTGATATTGTAGCGCAACAACACGGTTTTCACTGGAATATTTGGTATCAACCTATTGGTTTTTTTGTATTTGTAATTTGTGCATTTGCCGAAACCAATCGTTCGCCGTTTGACCTTCCAGAGTGTGAAACCGAGCTTATTGGTGGTTACCACACCGAATATAGCAGTATGAAACTTGGTTTCTTCTTGTTTGCCGAATATATCAATATGTTCATTGCTTCGGCTATGATTTCAACACTCTATTTGGGCGGCTACAATTTTCCATTTATGGATGATATGGGACTTTCTCACAATGTTATTACCATACTCGGTTCGCTAGCTCTATTTATAAAAATTAGCTTCTTCGGATTCTTATTTATGTGGATAAGATGGACGTTACCACGTTTTCGTTATGATCAGTTAATGCGTTTTGGATGGAAAGGTTTGATGCCTTGGGCTATTGCAAACATCATATTAACGGGTTTAATTTCAATGATTTTTAAGCATTAAGATAATGAGTCATATTAATCAATTAAAACTCACCAATCGCTCTAAAGTGGTGTCTAATAAAAAGATGACACTCATTGAACGTTCTTACCTGCCCGCTATTTTTAGTGGAATGATAATCACCTTCAAACATCTTTTTAAGCGCGAAGCAACCATACAATATCCTGAAGTAAAACGCCCAATTGCTGAAATTTACAGAGGGTTACACGTTCTTAAACTCGACGATCAGGGAAGAGAGAGATGCACCGCTTGCGGATTGTGCGCCTTGGCGTGCCCAGCGGAAGCAATTACCATGATTGCTGCCGAGCGTAAGCCAGAAGAGATCAACCTTTACAGAGAAGAGAAATATGCCAAAGTGTATGAAATTAATATGTTGCGATGTATTTTCTGCGGTAATTGCGAAACAGCTTGTCCTAAAGAGGCTATCTTTTTAACCGATAGGTTGGTAGACTCTGAAACCAACAGAAAAAACTTCATCTACGGTAAAGACAGATTGGTTGAGACCATGGAAAATAGAATTGACGTAACCAAAAGACAAAGTGCTGAGGTGTTGAATTTTAAGAAGCAAAAAAACTTCTCGCACAACAATTAATAAAAGACGAATAATCGCATTGTAAAATAACAAATATATAAAGTATGTTTTCAGAGTATATTTTTTTCCTTTTGTCTGCAATAGCCATCTATTGTGCGCTTATGGTGCTTATTTCTAAGAAACCAGTTCATAGTGTGCTTTATCTCACCGCAGCATTTTTTGCTTTAGGAGGGCATTATATTCTGCTAGGGGCTCAGTTTTTGGCGGTGGTTCACATTATTGTTTATGCTGGAGCTATTATGGTGCTCTTTCTCTTTACAGTTATGTTGTTGAACCTCAATATTCAAGGTGAGTTTCAAAAGCGAAACATTATAAAAATAATAGCCATGATAGCTGGCGGATTGCTTATGATAACGCTTATTGGAGCATTTAAAGACTTTGATATAGCGGTAAAAAGCGACCCAATGCTCAACCAAATAGGCTTGGTGAAAAACCTTGGGAAAGTGCTTTTTAGTGATTTCTTATTGCCATTTGAACTCTCATCCATACTCTTTCTTTCTGCCATGGTTGGCGCGGTAATGCTTGGTAAAAAGGAAGATTAATAATTAATAATAAAGATTGATAATAATATAAAACATGGAAAATTCAATTGCGGCCTTGCATATCATTCCACTTCAATATTACATCGTTTTTTGCTCTATTCTTTTTGCAATTGGCGTTGCGGGAGTATTGGTAAAACGTAATGCCTTGGTTATTTTTATGTCGGTAGAGCTGATGCTTAATTCGGCAAACCTTTTGTTGGCAACTTTTTCGGCCTATCGAAATGATCCATCGGGACAAATATTTGTCTTCTTTATAATGGTGGTAGCTGCAGCCGAAGTGGCAATTGGATTGGCTCTGTTGGTGGTAATTTACCGTTCTACCCATACCATAGATATTAATGTTTTGAATAAGTTAAAGTGGTAATTACAAAATAGTTAACCCCAATGTTAGAGAATATTTGGATTGTACCGTTACTGCCATTGCTTGGCTTTTTAGTAATTGGACTAAATTTTAAGAGATTTAAAGGCATAACGGCAGGCGTACTTGCTTCTGCCCTAATGGTATTTGCTTTTATTGCATCTGTTTTAGCCTTTGTTTTGGTAAAAGATAGCGTTCAACCTCTTGTTGTAGAGTTGTTTAGCTGGATAAATGTTGATATCCTTCATGTCTCATTTGCTTTTCAAATAGATCGGCTATCGGCATTAATGCTCTTAATCGTAACAGGAGTAGGATCTTTAATTCACATTTACTCAATAGGGTATATGAAAGAAGATGAGGGTTTTAATAGGTTTTTCTCTTACCTTAACCTCTTTGTTTTCTTCATGCTAATGCTTGTTCTGGGGTCAAACTACCTCATTATGTTCATTGGATGGGAAGGCGTTGGTCTAAGTTCATATCTTCTCATAGGGTTCTGGTTTAAAAACCACGAATATAACAATGCGGCCAAGAAAGCATTTATAATGAACCGCATTGGCGA
>JAYVSA010000086.1:0-16523 GCA_043775765.1 Breznakibacter sp.
GGTATTTTTAGGCAGTCGTCAGATGGATCCATTGTTTATGATAATCCACGGATGAGCATTACCTCAACCAACTCGTCTCCTTTTGGCGCGGTGATTACTCCTTATTTGCTAGGCGTAAATACTACAAAAGATGACTCAATTTTACTCACTACATCTTCATTCCCAATAAATAAAAGGATTTCAACATCATCTCCATCTAGAGACACCATCGTTTACAACAAAACAAATTCAAACATTAAGAGCTTTTTGGGCATCTCTCCCGACCACTTAAAATACAAGGGTTCGATGGTTGTAAACCCTTCAAATCAAATCTCTAGCGAGGTTGTTATGCAAGGCAAAGAAGGGGTCTACTTAGGTTACCGCTTAGATTTTCCATTGCATATAACGGTTGATAGCCTAATTGTTACTGATACAATTCAATTTGGAAGTAGTGATCTCTTTTCTAAAATAGAAAACGCAACACTTGTTCTTCAGAGTAGAAATGGCTTTCCTTTTGAGGCGCGTTCTATTTTAAAACTGTGCGATGATCAATATACCACTCTCGATACTTTGCATCTTCAATTACTAAAAGGAGCAGCTGTAGATGCCAATGGATTTGCTATTGATACGAGTAATAATTTGCCTTATACTGAGTACAAAAACCTTAGTGCTACACGTCTCGAAAAATTTAAAAAAACAACCAATTTTGTTTTAATAACGGTTTTTTACACAACGGGATACAAGAAAAATAAGGTTGTTATTATTCAAGAAAAAAACAGTTTGACCATGCAAATTGGATTGAGATCGCAAATTAACACATCGTTATAAATACTGAACTTATGAAATTTCTATATAAAATTGGCTTCTCAATAGCTTTTCTCCTAGTCCCACTTGTTGGCCAAAGTCAGGATAATACAATGTTTCTTTTACGCTCTCTGCCACAAAATGCGTCTATCAACGCATCGGTTATTCCCGAAGGCAAGGGTTATATCGGCTTCCCAGCTCTAAGTTCTTTGCAAGTTGACTATTACAACTCGGGTTTTGCTCTTAAAGATATTCTCCATGCGGGTACTGGCACCAAAAAAGATAGTTTAGTTATAGATTTAAATAGTTTTGGAAATGCACTCAGTGCGAACAATGTCTATTTTCAAGAAGTTTCCAATACATTGCTCGCTTTTGGTATCAGAATAAAAAAATCGTACATAACATTTGCGGTCAACTCCAAGTTTAAATCAGAAATGTATTACCCAGGTACAATTGGTGATATTCCAAAGGGAAATTTCAATTACAACACTATGCAAATGCAAACCCTCACAACCGAAGGGACTTCTTTTAACGCTATGGCTTACAATGAAATAGCATTGGGTTGCGCCTATACTTTAAACGATAAAGTTACCGTTGGTGGACGCTTAAAATATATTCTTGGAGCAGTAAATATTAAAAGCGATAAATTCGATATAGTTTTAAATACGCTCTCTAGCACTGAAATGCAAATACGTACCGATGCATCTATACAAACCAATTTACCTTTAACCATCAAGCTCGACTCGCTTAAATACGTCGATAGCGTATCCATGAATGATAGTGCTCAAACGTCTAAAATGTTGAATGGAAATAGCGGTTTCGGAATTGATTTAGGAGTTACCTACAAGCCCATTCCGCGCCTATCCATTGGAGTGGCAGCCAACGATATTGGCTTTATTCGTTGGAAAAACTATCCTACCAAATTTATCTCTCATAGCACCTTTAACTACAATGGAATAGATCTTTCGAGTATGTTTGGCGAAAACACAACAAACTCAGATTATTGGAAACAGATGGAAGACTCCATTAAACAGAGCTTCAAAGTATCAACTGATGCATCGTCATATAGCACGGATTTGCAAGGAAATTTCATTTTAAGTGGTACATTCCAAATGAAAAAATGGCTCGATTTAGGCGCCATGGTCAAAACTCAATTTTATCAAGGGCGCATCTACCCGAGTTTGGGCTTTGCTTGTGGTCTAAGTCCTAGTAAACTCTTCTCATCGAGCATTTCATACTCATTTCGCAAAGGAAGTTATGCCAATGTGGGTGTTGGCTTCGTCTTCTCTCCTGGCCCTGTTCAATTCTATCTTGTTACAGATAATATTCCTGCAGCTTTTGCATTAGAACAAGCCAAAGCCATCAATTTCCGATTTGGAATTAACTACATTCTTGGTTCTGGAGATAAAGCTAAAAAGGAATCCAAACCCTCATTACCAAAAGCAACTTAGCTCTAAGGCCAATAGCATTTCGCATTTTGCGCCCCTCCTTTGGAGGGGTTGGGGGAGGTCGTTTGAGCCGTTGCGCCTTTAGCTCAGCTGATCTTCGATTGCGAGACAATATTCCTTTTTTACTGCCTTCACGTCTCATTGCACCCCAAAAATCATACAAATTAACGCTTTATAATATTTAAACCCATATCCAATAAAAATCTTACAAATTTTGGTATTACCTTTGTGTTCAATTCAATACGCCACTCTTTCTTTGGCAAATGAGTATAATTGCATAACAACATAATGATGAGGTGGATAACTAAAGTAAAATATCTTATAATTACGCTCTGCTTCGTAGCAATCAATGGATTTGCTCAGAAACATCTCAACACAATAACGTACGTCAATTCGAGTGCTCAGGGAGCCAACAATGGCACTTCTTGGAATAATGCCTACACCGATTTACAAGTGGCGTTGAATGATCCGCAAGCAACTGAAATTTGGGTGGCACAAGGAATTTACGCACCTTCAACAAAAATATCGAGTGAAACTTCCGGATTCTTTATTGATGGCTTTGGCGCTTCGGGTAAAGTTTTGGGCGGATTCAATGGGTCAGAAACGGCTGCAAATCAGAGAAATATCGAATTAAACCTAACACTGTTAGAGCAAAACAATACCCTTAAAACCACCGATAACGTAATTCTATACTCCACAAGTAAGAGTAACGATATCCTATTCGATGGCTTTACAATATCAACCTCCGTTGCCAACGACCAAACAAACACTCTAACCGTTAATTTACACCTCATTAATTGCAAAATAGGATCTCTCCTAGTTAACAACAGTGCCGAATTCATTCCTCAAAAACCGTATTCCGATGAGTTAAAGAGCGCAACTGAAATAAACGCTCTACCGCTCGATGACGAGAATAAAGAGCTATCACTCAACGATGAATTCTCAATTTCGCTCAACGATGGTGCTCAGAAAATATCAATCCTTTCGGCCGTTCCCTCAACCATTGAAATAATGAACTACTTAGGAAACGTTGTCCGAAGAATTCCATTAACCGAATCTCCTACAAATATCGATGTTTCTACACTTCCAAAAGGATTATACATCATTAAAGTAACCAACGCAAAAATAGGCATCAAAACAGCTCGTGTTATGTTGCAGTAACTCCTAAACTGTAACTAAAGAGGCTCTCTAATAATAAGTTAGATTAAGATTAACAATTTCTAAAATGAAACAATATATAGACCTTTGTAAGTTAGTTCTCAGCGAAGGAACTCAAAAAGGCGATCGTACGGGCACTGGAACTCTATCTTATTTTGGCCACCAAATGCGGTTCGATTTAGCCAACGGATTTCCAATGCTAACCACCAAAAAGCTCCATCTAAAATCCATTATTCACGAACTAATATGGTTCCTAAAAGGGAGTACCAACGTTGCTTATTTACAAGAAAACGGGGTTCGTATCTGGAACGAATGGGCTAAAGAAAACGGCGAACTTGGGCCGGTATATGGCTACCAATGGCGCAGTTGGCCTGCAGCAAACGGCCAATACATCGATCAAATAGCGCGCGTTATTGCCGACATCAAATCAAATCCAAACTCCCGACGACATATTGTCTCGGCCTGGAATGTTGGTCAAATAGATGAAATGGCATTGCCACCATGTCACTTGCTTTTTCAGTTTTATGTAGCCGACGGCAAGTTAAGCTGCCAACTCTATCAGCGCAGTGCCGATCTCTTTCTGGGTGTTCCCTTTAATATTGCATCTTATGCCCTGCTTACCATGATGGTTGCTCACGTTACTGGCCTAAAACCGGGCACTTTTGTTCACACCTTGGGCGACGTTCATATCTACAACAATCATCTCGACCAAGTTAATCTCCAAATTTCTCGCGAGCCTTTAACCTTGCCAAATATGATTATCAATCAAGATGTTAAGTCAATAGACGACTTCAAATTTGAAGACTTCACGCTCGTCAATTACACGTCGCACCCGCACATTAAAGGCGATATTTCTGTATAAGTTATTTTCAAAATGGTAGAAAACATATCCATCGTTGTAGCCATTGCCCAAAACTTGGCCATTGGCATAAACAACCAACTACTTACCCACATACCGGGCGATTTACCGCGTTTCAAACAACTCACCACGGGTCACACCGTTATTATGGGACGAAAAACCTTCGAGTCGCTTCCAAAAGGAGCCCTTCCAAACCGAAGAAACATCGTTATCACCCACAACCCAGAATTACAGTTTCCAAACTGCAACATGGCGCATTCAATGCAAGAGTGCCTTAATATGCTCTCGCCCAACGAAAAAGTCTTTGTCATTGGTGGCGGAGAAATTTATTCTCTCTTTCTCCCCTTGGCCTCCAAACTTATCATCACCTCCATCAACAAAGAATTTCCACTTGCCGATGCCTTTTTCCCTCACGTAGACTTCACTAAATACACCTTAGTAGCCAATCAGGATATGGCCATTACCGATAAAAACGATTTCTCTTTTAGCTACCAAGAGTGGCAATACATCCAATAACGTCCCTTAACACACAACTATATGTCTATCATCGTTAGCCAGTTAACAAAAAATTACGGAACTCAAAAAGCAATCAATAACATCTCTTTCGAAGTACAAGAAAACGGAATCATTGGACTTCTGGGCCCAAACGGAGCAGGTAAATCTACCCTCATGAAAATTATTGTCGGCTACCTCTCCGCCAACTCTGGCACAGTTACTATAAACAACCTCACCAACGAGCAACACCAAACCAGCTACCGAAAGCAAATAGGCTATTTGCCCGAAAACAACCCGCTTTATAACGATATGTACGTTGTGGAATACCTCAATTTCATTGCCCAAATCAATAATATTCTCGAAAACAAAGAGCAACGCATCGAAGAAGTCATCGCGCAAGTTGGACTTACCCAAGAGCGCAAAAAGAAAATCGGACAGCTCTCAAAAGGCTATAAACAAAGAGTCGGACTAGCATCGGCTCTACTACCAAACCCCAAAGTTCTCATCCTCGACGAACCCACAACAGGCCTCGATCCCCTGCAAATCATCGAAATACGCGAACTCATAAAATCCATTTCCAAAGAAAAAATCGTCATCCTCTCCACCCACATCATGCAAGAAGTTCAAGCACTTTGCAGTCGGGTTTTAATTATCAAACAGGGTGAAATCATTGCCGATGAGAAATCCGAAAACCTCTCCTCGCTTCTCAAAAACAGCCAAGTCGAAATCACCATCGAATTCAGCACCATGCCCCAATTATCCATCTTCAACAACATCCCCAACCTCCTCTCAACCCAACAAATAGGCCATAATACCATCTCCTTTATCTCCAACCAAGGCGTCGATTTACGCGCCCAACTCTTCAAATTTGCCGTGGAGCAAGACCTCGTCATCCTCTCGTCCAACAGAAAAGAGATCTCCATGGAAGTCATTTTCCAAGAGTTAGCCCGATAAAGAAACCCCCATCCACACGCATTCCAATACCTTGGGGGTGCCGGCAGGTGACATCTTAAGCACCACTTACGTCTATCTCCACTCTTCACGTTCAAAACACCTTGCCACCAGGCCGTCGGGTCGCCGCTCATAGTCCTCGCCAGTGGCATGCTAGCGCAATGCCACAGCCTGTGGGCTATTCCGCTTTGCCCCTCACCCACTCCTACAAATTCACGTCTCTGGCCAATCACTTACTATCTAACCCACATTACTCATTGCCGCTAAACTAAGAATCAGAATAAATATTAATCATCGAATAATCTGTCCTTACGCATTAAAAATACTCCGTAGGAGTTACCTGTAAATAACCTCCGGTTTTAACTGGAGGAAAAGATGAATGTATTAGACAAACTCTGTAGGAGTTGCACTTCTAATTACAAAATGGGCAACTCCTACAGAGTCTTAATTGTCGGGAATTATTCCTACCCCCAGTTGCACTGGGGGTTATTTACAGGTTACTCCTACGGAGTATCTATCTTAGATTGAGGGGCAAATGGCTTGCCACCAATCTGGCGCACCAGCCATTGGTTGTCAGCAAACCCATATTAGCGCCTAGGCCATTCTTCAATCCAAATATAATAATCATTCGGTGTTGGAATATGATTCTTTACAATAATTGTCCGTTATGCACCATTTCTGTTTATATAATTAAAAAGTCAAGTTGGCGAAAATGGATAGATAAAGTAATAACCCAGATATTATGCCCAATGTTTTTTATAGTTCATCAACTCTGATTACAAACTCTCCGATTAGAGAAGATTTTACGCTAACTGGAATCACCAGTGGAATAAAGACAGTTCCTGAATACGCAACGCCAGTAGCAATAAAATTATATAAATCTTTTTGTAAAGACTCATTATTTGAAAAGACAGACAAATAAATATTCCCATCTGTTTTGGAAGTCAAAGTCCATTTTTTATCGAGTGACAAAGGACCTTTGTCATAACCAAACTTAACTGACGTTTGTTTAAGGTCCAATTTTTCACCAAAATCATTTGAAACTATAGCTTCAGGATTGAACATATATTTCTTAAATCCCCAACAATCGCATAAACTAAATACACTTATCGCATATGTTTTTCCCCTATTTATCTTAAAACTGAAAGTCTTATAGTTAGAGTATATTGTATCCTTGTAAACCAATATAGAATCACTCAGATTTAACTTGAACTCATAATCTACATTTAGAGAAATATTTTCTTTACTTATAAACGTAATTTTATTGACATCTACTGCTCTCATTTCTCTTTTAATTGTGCCATAGCCTGCAAGTGGCACAATCTTTTTACTACAGGATATAGAAATAGAGCATAACAGAATCGCTATAAAATACCATCTAATTTTTAAAATCATAATACTTGTGTTTGTTGGTTTTTGTCTATCTTATCAAAATTTACGGTTTTTAAATATTGATCACAACAATTTAGAAGTGTAATATTCTTAGTGTCCACGGTTTTCTTTTATGGCTTGGCGCTAACACACTCCAAAACTACTTTTTTATTTGCGTCTTAGCGAGACAATTTTTTTACACTTCACTTTTCTAAAAGCCCCCAATTCATCAACCCTCCAATCTCTCCAGCACAATCCGCACCGCATTTCTATCACCCTTCACCAGCACCACCTGCACCACACACTCCAAATACCCAACCTTATTAACCCGCACATTATAAACCCCATCGGGCGCCAACTTAACCTTAAAACCACCCTTCGCCCCCGATTTCTTCAATATCAGAATAGGCTTTTTCGCACGCTTCGTTGCCTTTGGCTTCGCACCATTGGCCAACGTCAACTCAACCTTCGCACCACTCACCGCCATGCCAGTATGCCCATCAACAACCAAACCCATCAGCCTCATCGAACCAAAATGAGTTATCACCTTACGAGATTCCTTATACCCAAAATAAAACAACGGTTCCAGCCCCCGCACAATCTCCACCGCCATGTCCATCTTCCGCAATAACTCATCCGCTTGCGCAAACAAACGCACCAATTCCCGCGTGGCCGAACCGCGTTGCAATATTGCCACCCGAGGACCCGTTATACTCGCTTCATACGCCTCAATAGCTTTCAAAAGCACCTTTTGCGTCTCTATAGTTATACCATAACTCCCCAACCGAGCAACCAGCGGTTCCGCACTATGGTAAACCATAGAACAGAGCGAACTAAACTCCAATTCGCGTGCTAAGATGAGCCGTGTTTTAGTCACATGCACCTCTTGCGCTAGCTTCACATCATCGGTAAAAACAGCAAACGCCCGTAACTTACGCGAATAATCACTCACCATCGTCACAAGCGTATCACGCAACTCCCGTTTCGTAAGAGTAATACCAGTATAATTCATCTTCTGCTTAGCAGTACAATGTATCAAAAGCTCCTGCGTCTCCTTAAATGCCATAAAATGAACATCAAACAAAGGTAACTTAGCTGTTAAAGAGATATTTTTTGTAATAAATAACTCAATAATAGAATACATCGCCAATCTACTCTCTTGCAAATTCGTCATATCAACTAAATATCAGTATTTCAATACAATATAATGCATTTATTTTACATTCTAATTCAATAATTATCTATTCTAATAAAGATATTTTATATTCTATTTCAATTAATATTTATTCTATTATAGTTATTATTAAATCTATTTCAATTAATAATACTTCTATTTTACTATTTATAAATTCTATTATATTATTCCTATCCTATGTTTTAATATCGAATATATTATATAAATTTTCAGATTCATTTAAGCAAGTCCCTCTCCCTTGGAGAGGGATTTAGGGAGAGGTCTTCTCGTAAATTCTATCATAACCCCTTCCCACCAAAACAAAAGAGCCCAGTGAATAAATCACTAGGCTCCTCTTCAGTAGCAACATCGCTCACTGCTATTTCATATTCTACATATTCGTCTTCTGAAGTCTCCTATTCAAACGTCTCAATTGAAAAGTCTCTACGTAAGTCAAAAGCTTTCTCAAAACATCCATATAAAGCGTCATGTACAAGAGTGCCGTTGAGAGCCAAATGAAAAGTACATTAAATATAGGCGTTGGTATCTTGTACCCCAGCACTATTTTATAAGGCGCATAAAAATGTGCCCGTCCAAAATTCGATGACGGCTCCTTGTAAATAGGTGCTTTCTTTCTAATAAACTTCTTGCCAGTAAAAATAATCTGAGTAACCTCCTTCTTGTCAAGCAACCAGTCGCTCAACGCGTTGTTATGATGGGTTTGCATAAACTTCACATAATTCTCCGTCGATCCTTTCTCTTTTAAAAGCGTGCGGTAATGAACCTCCTTCAAGTCGCGATAATGATTGTACTGTGCCAAATTAGATTCTCTCAAATTGCTCAAAAGGGTGTCTAATTGGGCATTCTTTTCGGCGCTATAATCTGTTGGAACAATTGGCAAAATGGTGTCGCCCAAATTCTTCCCTTCAGTTCTCAATGCCAAAAACTTAGTCTCGTTACTAAGCATCCTCAAATTCTGACGAAACGATGTAAAATCATCATTCTTAAACTCCTCAAGAGTCTCTTTATTCTTCTTTTGTAAGGCCGGAATGAGTAAGGTAGCGTTATACATGCTGGTGCTCATCTGCATCTCATATACAAAAAACTCCTTATCATACTGGTTGTTGCAATATTGATTCACCGCCAAGGCTTCAAATCCCCATCTCGAAACAGCAAAATCGCCCACTCGTGGCACATAATCCCCCGTCGACATGGTATTATGAAGCTTATCAAAGCTCACAATAACACCGCTAAACAGTAATTGTGGCACCAATATTAACGGTATCAAAATATAAATCGCCACCACCGATTTTAACCCACTGCTGATGTTGAGTCCCAGCATATTGGCAAAACACGATGTAGAAAATAGAATAATCCAGTAGCTCCAGTTTAATCCCTGAATCTCAAGAATGGAGTTGCCTATCAATACAAAACATGCTGTTTGAATGGCGCTTATCGCAAATAAAATCAACACCTTACTATTCAAGTAACTCGATCTACTCAAATTCAAGAACATCTCGCGTTGCCGAAGCTTACGGTCTTTTATTATCTCCTCGGCACTTACATTGAGCCCAAGAAAAATAGCTACCACCACAGCCATAAATAAATAGGCCGGAATGTTTACATTATCTGCAAAAACATAATTACTACTTCCTGTATTATCATTAATATACTTGGTAAAAAAGCCTAAAATGGCTGCAAGGATGGGCGCTTCAAGAAATGTAATAAGCAAATATTGACTATCCTTCAATTTCGAAAGCAACCCACGTTTTAGGTAAACAAGAAACTGCTTCCATCGGCCCAAAATGCTAAATGAATTGGCTGGTATCCTCTCACGCTTTTCTGTAGCGGCTCTTCGTTTCCATTCAAACTTATTCTCAAAATTGAGCAAGTATGTTTTGTACCACTGTTCAGCGGAGACTTTCCGTTTACGTATCAGCTTCCCATTCGGACTAACCATACGGGCTTCTATAATCCTCAGGGGCTGTTCTGTCTTTACATTTCCACACGTAAAACACTCGCGCTCCTCTGCATTAACGTACTTCGCCAACGTTTTAAAATAAACGAGGGCATCTATCGGATTGCCATTGTAAATAATATAACCGCCCTTATCTATTATCAGTAACTTATCTAATAGTTTATAAATGTCCGACGATGGCTGGTGAATGTTTATAATTACCAGTTTACCTTTGAGGGTCTGCTTCTTAAGCAATAAAATAACTTTCTCCGAATCCATCGATGAAAGACCACTTGTGGGTTCATCAACCAACAGTACCGATGGCTCTCTAATGAGTTCGAGAGCAATATTAAGACGCTTTCTCTGCCCTCCACTTATTATCTTCTTTAATGGATTTCCTACCTGTAAATCTCTTGCCTCTACTAGGTCAAAATCATTCAATGCATCTTCAACCAACTTTACCAGTTGCTCTTCGGTTAGTTTCTTGAAGCAAAGTTTGGCATTGTAATAGAGATTCTCAAATACGGTAAGCTCTTCTATCAATAAATCATCTTGCGGAACGTATCCAATAACACCTTTGAGTTCCTCCTTCTCAAGTGCCAAATCGTAACCATTAATGGTAATAAAACCATTGTATAATCCAAGTCGGCCATTGAGCACATTCAGCAACGTAGACTTTCCTGTACCGCTTCCTCCCATTATTCCAAGAAGTTGTCCCGACTTCCCCGTAAAACTAAACGGATGAATGCCTATCTGTTTATCGCTAAAACGGTATTCAATATCAACGGCACGATAAATTATTCGCGATTTGTCGATACGTTCGATAAACATCTCGGCTACAGCTCCGTAGTAAATAGGATCCATGCGCGAAGTTCGTATTAACGAGCCTGCCGAAAAAATCCAAACTTTATCTTGTGTGATGTTATAGCCGTTCAAGTAAAGGTTTCGCTCTCCCGAATAGGTAAGCAAATAGGTATTTGTAGATGCAATACGGAGAATATGAACAATAACTTGTTGCTTCTCGTTCTTAATATGTTTAAACTGCGGATGTGTGGCCTCTTCACTGCTTATCTCCAACACAAAGCTCTTTTCTACGACTTTATGTGGCCCCCACAAAACAAACTGCTCTATGTTTTGTGAATCAATTTTGTCAACCATCAGCTCATAAGCTATTAAGTCAACTTTCTTAATTGTTAAACTGTCGGCAAAGTTACATTGTTTTATATACTGGAAGAATTGTATTAAAAACTCTATTTTTTGCTCTGTAAGTAACTCCTTATTGAGCAAAATACAATTTTGTGTAATTGAATCTTGTATGAAGCTCTTATTATCCTTGCTATCATTTGAAACAGTTACGTTATAAATATCAAGATATTCATCAAACTTACTCGTAAACAGAATGACACTTTCGGGAGTGAAATTGTAGGCAAGATTTTGAATCCAATCCTCCAAATAGGCTTTGCCAATGCCACTCACTCGTTCTTTAGAAGAATCGGTAAGGATAGCAAATAGAGCCATTATGGTTTCAAGAATTCTTTCACTCATTCATTACAGTTTTGATGCGCTAAGTTATAAAAAGCTCTTTAATCGAAACAATTTAATATCAATGAAACGACATGTTTTGAGAAATTTTAAATACGAAGGGTAGCCCATTGGACTACCCTTCGTATTTAATGTTATTATAAAATGCAATTACTGAACCATTTTCGTTCTTATTGCTAGTACTTCATCAGATATTGCCTTCAATTGAGGTTCTGTTATGCTTCCATTTGCAACCACACTGAATAATGATTGTAATTTTAATGCGTCAGCATACGTCTCTTTAACATTAGCATCACTTTCATATTGCTTCAAAATAACAACCAATTTATCTAGAGGTTCTTTTTGCTTCATAATAATTGAAACCATCTCTTTATTATTGAATGTATCTTCAGAAATATGTGAAGCTATAAACAAACCTTCTATGTAACTTCCAGATACAACAAGCATTGAAATTCCAGAACGATTATTCTCATTCAAATATTCGTAAGTATCATTGAATGACGTGCTGATAAGTTCTACCAAAGCTTCCTTATTGTTTTCATTTGCTTCAATCTTATCAACTAAATCAACGTCTACTGCCTCTGCAATATCCAATTCTTCAATAAGTCTTCTCGAAGAATTTAAGAAATCAATAGTTTGTTGTTTTTGGTTATATGTGCTTGAATAACATAAGTCCGCACTAAATATTCCAAGATTTAAAGCCTTGCTCTTTTCTGTAAAATATTTATCAACATTTGACGGCTCGTTGGTTAAAGTAAGAATATATGCCGCACCAATGCGATTTAACATATCTGTAACTTCAAATGAAGTTGGTAATGGGTAAACGAAATTCTTAACCTCTTTTCTTACCTCATCCTTCTTTAATTCGCCACTCTCAGCACTCTGTTCTTTAGATGCCGACGGTTTTGAAGAACAGCCAACTACAGCAACTAAAACCAACACAAAACTTAAAATTGATATACCGGTTTTAAAACTTCTTTTCATAATATAATTATTATTGTTTAGCAAATATAACGATTAAGATTACCTCTCGGAATCATTTAACAGTGTTTAACTATTTTTTTAATGCTTCTGCTCCACCTACAATCTCTAAAATCTCGTTTGTGATGCTTGTTTGTCGTGCTTTATTATAAGTTAGTTGCAAATCACCTAAAAGCTCCGTTGCATTATCCGTTGCCTTGTGCATTGAGGTCATTCGTGCTCCGTGTTCAGCTGCAACTGAATCAAGTAATGATTGCCAAAAAATTGTCCTAAGCGCTTTTGGTATCAGTTGGTTAACAATGGTAATCTGATTGGGCTCAAAAATATAGTCCGCAGATTGATTTTCCACACTATTTACAGGAAGTTGAATAGGCAAAAATTGTTGATAAATTACATTTTGTGTTCCTGCATTTACAAACTCATTATAAACCAAGAAAACTCGATCCAATTCACCCCTCAAAAACCGACTCATCAAGGAATCTACAATTGGCGTTACTTCATCAAACTTTAAGTTCTTAAATAAGTCATTGTGCTCAACGGTAATCTCTTCACCGTTTGATCGTAGAATCTTTTCGCCTTGTTTACCAATGGCCATTAACTCAACTTCAATGTCCGTTTTTCTATAATTCAATTTAATTTGCCTAATCGCCTCTTTTGCAATATTTGAATTAAAAGCACCACAAAGCCCTCTATTGGATGTAACAGCTATTAGAAGAACATTTTTGGGCTCTCTTATTTTTGCAAAATCAATGGTGTCAACACCATCTAATGAGCCTGCTAAATTAACAAGGAGTTCAGATATTTTAGAGACATAAGGTCGGATATTGGAGATATCGTCTTGTGCTTTTTTTAATTTAGCAGCAGATACCATCTTCATTGCACTCGTCACTTGTCGAGTGGTTTTTACCGAGTTTATCCGTGTTCGTATATCTTTTAAATTCGCCATTTGTTATACCTTTTAAGCTATTACTCTACCGTTTCATAACTTAACGTTACTTCTTTTGCAAGATTTTCCAATACACCTATAACTTCATCAGTTAATGTGCCACTCTTCAACTCTTCCAAAATTTTAGGAAAACGAAGGGCTAACGTGTCAAGGTATTCAACCTCAAACTCTTTCGTCCTTTCAAGGGGTACGTTTCTCAATAATCCCTTTGTGCCACAATAAATAATAGCAACTTGTTTTTCAACAGCTACGGGCTGATATTGCCCCTGTTTTAAGAGCTCTACATTTTTTCTTCCTTTATCAAGTACGGCCATAGTCGCAGCATCCAAATCAGAACCAAATTTCGAGAAAGCTTCAAGTTCTCTATATTGTGCCTGATCCAATTTCAGGGTACCAGCAACCTTCTTCATTGATTTAATCTGAGCATTTCCACCCACACGGGAAACGGAAATCCCGACGTTAATGGCAGGTCTAACACCCGAATTAAAGAGGTTACTCTCAAGGAAAATCTGACCATCAGTAATTGAAATAACGTTCGTTGGAATATACGCAGACACGTCTCCAGACTGAGTCTCAATTATTGGAAGTGCCGTAAGCGATCCGCCACCCTTCACAAGGTGTCTAATACTCTCTGGCAAGTCATTCATCTTCTCTATAATCTCTTGAGAATCTATTAGTTTTGCAGCTCTTTCGAGTAAACGAGAGTGCAAATAAAAGATATCACCAGGATATGCTTCACGACCTGGAGGACGACGTAGCAAAAGTGAAACCTCGCGATAAGAAACTGCTTGTTTTGATAAGTCATCAAAGATAATTAATGCGGCTCTACCAGTATCTCTAAAGAATTCGCCAATAGCGGTTCCTGTAAATGGTGCATAGAACTGCATTGCTGCAGGATCAGACGCTGGAGCCGAAACAACGGCAGTATAGGCCATTGCTCCATGTGTTTCAAGTGTATTTACTATGTTTGCAACAGTAGAACCTTTCTGGCCTATTGCTACATATATACAATATACAGGTTTGCCTGCTTCAAAATATTGTTTTTGATTTAATATGGTATCAATTGCAATTGCAGTTTTACCAGTTTGCCTATCTCCAATTATAAGTTCTCGCTGACCGCGACCAATAGGAATCATCGAATCTATTGCTTTGATGCCTGTTTGAAGAGGCTCTTTTACTGGTTGCCTAAATACAACTTCAGGAGCCTTTCTTTCCAATGGAAATTCGTACAATTCTCCCTGAATAGGACCTTTGCCGTCAATAGGTTCACCGAGGGTGTTAATAACACGTCCTAAAATCCCTTCGCCAACTTTTACCGAAGCAATTCTACCTGTTCGCTTAACTAAATCGCCTTCTTTTACTCCTTTCGAAGTGCCTAATAATACGATACCAACATTATCTTGCTCCAAATTCAGAACTATTCCCATACACGAGTCGAGTTCTACAAGTTCATTAGAGCGAACATTAAGTAAGCCGTGAATACGTGCGATACCATCGCCAACTTGTAAAACAGAACCAACATCCTCAAGTTCTTTGCCGGTTTTGAATCCTTCTATCTGTTTTTTTAAAAGCTCTGAAACCTCTGCCGGTTTAATTTTTTCCATTGCATCAATATTATAAACGTTAAGCTAAAAGAGATTTCTTAAGAAGTCGAAGTTTATTTAATAGCGTGGTATCAAGCATCTTGCCATCAACAACAATTATGAAACCGCCCAACACCTCAGGTTTAACTTCTGCTTTAAATTCAATCTTTGAATTTAATTCTTGTGCTATTATAGATTTTAAGTCATCGACAAATTTGGTGTCCAGTTCAACTGCGGTAACCATCAACACATTCTTGATTCCTTCATGTGCCTTATATAAATCTTCAAAATCTAATAAAATATACTTTAAAATAGATTCTCGTTGATTTTCTATTACAAGCAATAAAAAATCCAAAGTAATCGCATGAATACTATTTCCAAAACCTTTTATAAATAGCTCTTTCTTTTGTGTTGGCTTAATAATAGGACTGTCCAATACCGCTTGAAAATTAGCTACTTCTGCAAATTGAAAATTAATTTGCTGTATATCCGAATAGACATCAGCAAGAATCTGCTTTTCAAGCGCTAATCCAAAAAGTGCTTTAGCATATCTAACAGAAATAAGGCTTACATTCATTTGTTTGACTATTAATTAAATGTAACATCCTTTAGGTAATCTTCAATTAAAGATTGTTGCTTCTGTGTCGACTGCAACTCTTGTTTGAGTAATATCCCCGCAATATCAACGGATAAAATAGCCACTTGATTTTTAATATCTCTAATGGCATTCAATTTTTCCTGATGTATTTGCGCTCTTGCATTCGCTACAATTTGCTCCCCTTCCTTTTGAGCAACCTTTCTAGCCTCTTCTACAATTTGATTTTTAAAATCGTGCGCCTCTTTTAATAAGGCAACCCTCTCCCTTTTTGCCTCTTCTAACATCTCTTTTTTCATAACCGAAAGCTCATCGACCTCTTTTCGGGCTTTTTGAGCATCTATTATGGCACTCTCAATCATCTCTTCTCGAGTTGTTAAGGCATGCAATATTGGACTCCACGCAAATTTTCGCAGAATTAACAATAGAAAAATAAAAGAAACCGAAGACCATATCAGTAATCCCGGTTCTGGTGACACTAAATCCATAGTAGAATTTTTTAACTTTGCCAGATACTATCTCACGACCTAAACAATCAAATTGTAGATCGAAAATGAAGGTTGAAAAAAGTATTACCCTTTAATAAGAGCGATAACCATTCCAAATAGCGCTAAACCTTCAATAAGAGCGGCTGCAACAAGCATTACTGTTTGAATTTTAGAACTCAACTCCGGTTGACG
>JAYVSA010000087.1:0-15314 GCA_043775765.1 Breznakibacter sp.
CAACCAACATTCGTTAGCATTAAACTCCACTCCGCTTTTACTGGTCCTTGGCCATTGAGCCAGAATGCTACCACAGAGCCTTTATCGGCATCGAATTGAGGATCGTACTTTATATTAAATTTCTCCTCGTAGAAATTTTGTTCACTACCAAAGCCCATTTTAGAAGCTGTTCTGATAAGATCTTTTTTCAATTGCTCCGGAATAGCCGTGTTGAATAGTGGAATGTAGTCTTGTTCGTATACCTCTAGGGCATTCCGGTAAGCAATAAAGGCATCATTGGTATTTCCTGCCGCTTCGTAGATAATTCCCATCAAATTGTGAGCAAAGGCATCGCGAGTATAGTGTTTTCCTTCCTTTTTGTATTTCTCTTCCATTTTTTGAAGAGTTATGTTAATTCTTCGGCATTCCACTATGGCATCTTCATAGTTGTTTAGGTTAAGGTAGTTTAATGCCTTATAGAAGTGTATCATAACCGATTCGAAGTCTTCGGCAACATAAGGTTTGAGCATTGGATTGGTAACTAATGCGAGTGCTTCGGAACCCAAATTCTTGGTGTAATTTTCTATGTAATTATCGGCTTTTTCGAAATATTCATTGCTTGTTGCAGATTCTCCGAGCATAAAATTAGTTGTGCCTCTGTTGTAAAAATAGAGGAGTCTATTGATGCCAGTTTCCCCTTTTTTGTCTCTTTTGAGCAGATTGTCGGCATCTTCAAAATTACCAGAGAAGAAGGAATTTTGAAATTTTACGGTTGTTTGAAAATAGGTTGCACAACCAATAAAGAGTGTAGCAATAAGAGCAATTATAGTAATTTTCCGAAATCTCATGGGAGCCAAAAATTTTTGTTTTGGATAATAAAAAGCGCCATACAATATTACAAAATAATTGTATGGCGCTCGTTGTATTGTGATGTTGATTATTTGTTGATGTATTTTTTTATTTTCTTGTCGCCGATCCAAACAACTTCGTTCGTTTCAATGCTACTTAAATTCAGGTTTACCTGATAATAAATTACTTTCTCTTTCTTGTATTGATCTACAATTGAGTTGATATCTCCCGTTAGTAAAAAGTCGGCACCAAGTTCTTTACCCCAGTTTTTTGCTGTTTCTTGAGAAGCAAATTCTTGTTGTCCGGCCCGTTCTTTTCTTAGCTCTTCTCTTTTATCGCCCGCTTGTACGAGACGTACTTTACCGCTGTTTATAAATGCCTTTTCAACATCTTTAATATAGGTGTCTGCATCAATGTGTTCGTGCGATTTGTTGTAAACCAAGCCGACTACTACGATTGGCTTTTTGCCTGGATTTGCTGCCGTGTAGCTTTCCAGCCACCCACCAGAGAGTATTTGTGTTACCATATCATCGGCAACTGAACGAGAGTCGGTATCGTTCCAATTACCACTGAGGTCAATTTTCTCGTTTACGTCAACTCTTTCTACTTTGTGAGCGGCACAGCTTGAGAAGAAAAGTGCTGTGGATACTAGTGCAATTGATACTATTGATTTCATTTAGGTATATTTTTTAAGTTTTTTTAAGTTCGAACATTTGCAAATGTTGTGCCAAAAAAGTGTTTAGTTATCTAAAAACTTCGTTTACTTGCTCTTTTAATTGCACGTATGTACTGTTTGATACTGGAACGAGAGGCAACCTTAGTTCGTTTTTAATCATGTTCTGTATGTTGAGTACAGCCTTAATGCCAGCAGGATTTCCTTCAATAAAAAGGTTTTTGATGATGTCGGTATAGCGAAAATGCATGGCTTTCGATTTGTCTAAATCGCCATTAAGAACATCTCTCACCATTTGGCTAAACTCCTTTGGAAAGGCATTAGCAATAACCGAAATAACACCATCGCCACCAAGAGTTACAAGTGGAAAGGTGATGGCATCGTCGCCCGATACAACAAGGAATCCTTTTGGGCGATGTTTAATTAGATCCATCATTTGAATAAAGTCGCCAGAAGCTTCTTTTATACCGATAACGTTTTTATGTTCTTTAGCAATGCGAATTGAAGTGGCAGCACTCATGTTTATGCCCGTACGGCCAGGTACATTATAAAGCATTACTGGAACGGGGCTAGCTTTGGCTATTTCGCAATAGTGCAAATATAATCCCTCTTGGTTTGGTTTGTTGTAATATGGAGTAACAGAGAGGATGGCGTCAATACCCTCGAAATTCTGCTTTTTGATATCCTCAATAACGTTTTCAGTGCAGTTGCCACCAATTCCAAGCATTAGAGGCACTCGCCCAGCATTTACACGAATGGCTGTTGCTATAAGAGCTTTTTTCTCTTCGTCTTTGAGCGTAACAGATTCTGCCGTTGTTCCCAGTATCAGGAGGTAATCTACCTGATTGCGAATAAGGTTTTCTATTAAATTTTCAAAAGCCTTGAAATCAACACTTTTATCTTCTTTAAATGGCGTTATCATGGCAACGCCTGTGCCTTTAAATCTATTGTAACTCATATTGTAACTACCTATGATTCGTATTGAGTGGTTGTTATTTTTTTTAAATATAGAAGAGCATTTTCAAACATCAGTTCAACGTCGTGTGGATCTGTTTCAATGGACAAATCGAACGTATGATGATTTAATGCTTCATTTCCCACTTTTAATGTTGCTGGGCTAAGATTTGTAATTGATCTTATCTGGATATGATCTTTTGGATAAATGACAATGAAAACATCAAAATGCTTGTTGATGAAATCTTTTACGACGGCTGATTTTGGCTGATAAAAATAGGTGAAGTCATTTTTATTCACAAAATTAAAATAGTCGTTACTAATGTGTATCTCGTCTTGCTTTCGTTTGTGCGTAAATCCAAGTGCTTCCACATTAATACCTTTTGAACGGTACTCGTGGGTAAAGTCTTTCACTAATTTTAGCGATAAGTTGTCTTTACTGTTGAAAATAAGGGCAATAGACTTTGCGTCTTTAAGGTTCATGGAACGTATAGTACGCTGGTGTTTCCGCATTTTCCTGTTGAGCAGGTATATTCCAATTCTCTTTCTTATTTTAGTAAACATCATATCGAACCCTCCATAAATTGAGATATAAATTCTTGTTCTGAAATTATTTTTATTCCTGCTTTTTGAGCCTTTTCTAGTTTGCTTGGCCCCATGTTTTCACCTGCCACCAAATAATCTGTTTTGTCTGACACGCCGCTCAAGTTCTTGCCTCCATTGGCCTCAATATACTCTTTGAGCTCTTCTCGACTGATGGTGAAAAATTTACCACTAATAACAAAGGATAGACCAGCAAGTTTTTGGCTCTTAGTAACCGAATCATCAATCAAGGCTTCCATTTGAATACCAAAAGCTTTTAATTTTTCAATGATGTCGATGTGTTGAGGCACGGCAAAATAGTCAATAATACTCTGTGCTATGCGATCGCCGATTTCTTCTACTGAAATTAATTCGTCAAAAGTAGCATTTTTTAGCAAATCTATTGTTGGAAATGCTTTTGCTAAATACTTTGCCGTAGTTTCTCCCACAAATCGGATTCCCAGAGCAAAAATTACTTTATGGTATGGAATGGTTTTAGAGTGGTGTAATCCGTCTACGATGTTGCGTGCCGATTTGTCGCCAAGCCGTTCTAATTTAGAGAGTTGACTCACTTTAAGCGTGTATAAATCGGCAATGTTATGAATGAGTTTGAGCGAGAAAAGCAGCTCAATGGTTTCGCCCCCCAATCCGTCTATGTTCATGGCTTTTCTGCCAATGAAATGCTCTATTTTACCTTTTATTTGTTGCGGACAACCATCGGTATTGCTACAATAATGGGCCGATTCACCTTCAATTCGAGTGAGTGGTGAAGCGCAATCGGGGCAGTGGCTGATGAACTCAATGGGTGTAGCAAAAATGCTTCGTTGCGACAAATCTACGCCTACTATTTTTGGAATGATCTCGCCACCCTTTTCCACATATACATAATCATCTGAATGGAGGTTTAGCCCTTTTATGATGTCGGAATTGTGAAGCGAAGCGCGTTTAACAACCGTTCCTGCCAGTTGTACCGGTTTAAGATTAGCCACTGGCGTGATGGCGCCAGTACGTCCAACTTGGTAGGTTACTGCAAGGAGTTGGGTACAGGCTTGTTCTGCTTTGAATTTGTAGGATATTGCCCAGCGCGGCGATTTGGCGGTGTAGCCCAGCTCCTCTTGTTGCGCAATATTATTCACTTTTATAACTATGCCATCAATATCGTAAGGGAGTTTATGGCGCTCTTTGTCCCAGTGATTTATGAATTTCATAATCTCAGTGCTGTCTTTACAAAGAGATTGGTGAGCCGATGTTTTGAAACCCCAGCTTTTGGCCATTTCCATAATTTGGGAATGGGTATTGGCGGGCAATTTTTTACAAAAGAGGTTGTACAAGAAACAATCGAGGGGTCTTTGAGCCACAACATTGCTATTGAGCAGTTTAATGGAGCCCGATGCCGCATTTCGTGGATTGGCAAAAGGCTGTTCTCCGGCCTCTATGCGCTGTTCGTTCATTTTATCGAAGCCCGCACGGGGTAAGAATATTTCGCCTCTAATTTCAAACTCTTCAGGGTAATGAGCACCCGTAAGTTGAAGAGGAATAGATTTTATGGTTCGGATGTTTGTTGTTACATCATCTCCTTTACTGCCATCGCCGCGGGTTACAGCACGCACCAGTTGCCCGTTCTGATAGGTAAGGGAGATGGCGGTGCCATCGTATTTGAGTTCGCAGAGATACTCAATCTCTTCGTTACCAAGTTGTTTCTTTACCCGTTGGTCGAAATCGGCAATTTCCGATGGTGAATAGGTATTTCCGAGCGACATCATTGGATAGACATGCGCAACCTGTTGAAACTCCACTGTTAAATCGGATCCAACCCGTTGCGTAGGACTGTTTGGGCTAAATAACTGAGGATTCTCAGTCTCTAATTTGATGAGTTTTGATAAGAGTTGGTCGAACTCGAAGTCGGAAACGGTAGGTTGGTTAAGAACATAGTAGTTGTAGTTGTGTCGATGCAAATCGTTACGCAGTTGAGTAATTTCTTGGTTTATTGCATCTTGCAACATAAAACAGTTCTTTTTTGGTGAATTGTGTAGGCAAAAATACAAAAAATATGATGGGAAAAGTTGTCGACAAAAAGGTAATTGGCCGTTTTGTGAAATATGTTGGAGATATTAATTAATAGCGTTTTTTGTAACAAAGAAGTTTTGTTTTGTGTGATTTTAAACAGCCAGATTTGAGAACTGTACTGGTTGTATTAAAGGTGATGAAGGTGTGCTATTGGGCTTGGTTAAGAAAAAAAGAGTTTGTTCTTTATTTGCTGGTTTAAACTCTTAAGTAGTTAAAACAAAAGCGGCAAACTAAGTTTTTAACCAAGGTTGCCGCTTTTAGTATGTTAGTCTTTTACGCAGCGAACTGACATGCCACTTGATTTATCATAAAAATTACTGGAACCAAACACATAGGTCGTTTGCCCCAAAACCTTGTACCATGCTGTCTTTACATCACTCTCGGTGCCACTCCACCAATATGCTACATTTCCAACCCATTCATAATAATTATTGCTAGCAGAAGAATATCGTATACCAGTAGCAATCCCGTCAAACTTAGTGCTGTTGAGGCCAATTGTTGTGTTATCAAATTTAACAGTAGGGCCATTGTAATTCCAATAGCCATTATAAGCTAAAGAGATCGCTATTTTATTGTCTGTGGTTGATCCATCATAATTGTATCCGTTTGCTATAAGATAAGTTTCTAGGGTTGTCCATTCCTCAACTGAGGGTATATGCCAACCAACAGGGCAAATATTGCGACTATCGGTTGCCGCATACCAAGTATAAAGTCTTCCAAAGTCAACATAATTATTTAACAGACCCTCTTCTCCCTCTATCGGCCATTGATACTTAGGCATACTCTCAGAGCTAATATTAAAGTATTTAGAGGTTGTTCCAATTACATCCCCATTGCGGTATTTCGTTACTCGGAGATTATCTTGTAACCAAGTTTGTGTCCCAATTGTTACTGCAGGGTAAATATTACCATCTATATCAACAGCGCAATCCTTTGTTTTAAAAGAGACCTCATTGCCATAGGCAGTGCCAACAGAATTGGTTGCATAAGCTCTTACATAGTAAGTTGTATTGGGCAATAGTTTCGTTAAATGACTTACAGCGGGTTCAGTTGTAGATTCATTCTTTGTTGTGCTATCGGCAATAGTTGGCATTTGTTTTATGCTCCAACAAATTCCACTGGCTGTAATTGCCGCACCGCCATTAAATGTAATAGTGTTTCCGCTTGTGGCAGTTGTAATTTCTATTGCGGTTATTTCTGTGGTGGTTATGATTGGTAATAAGGCATTTGTGGTAAATGAGATATCGTTACCATAAGCTGTTTCAACGGCATTTTTGGCATAAGCCCTAACATGGTAAGTAATGCCAGGCTTTAAACCTGTGAGCTTACTCGTAAATTCGCCTGAACCTGTACCATCCTCAGTTTTGGCGTTATCGGTATAAGGGTTTGGGCTTGTGTTCCAACAAACGCCGCGTGAGATGATGATTTCTGAACCATCGCTGGTTACATTACCACCACTTATGGCCGTGGAGTCGGTAATACTGCTAGGCTGTATGGTTGACAAAATTGGTTTTGTTGCAGGTGTATCTTTTTTGCAACTTGATATGAGTAGCAAAATAAAGAACAAAATGGTTGATGATTTTAGTAGGTCTCTTTTTTTCATTTTCTTGGTTTTTAATAGTTGTTTTATAAAGGTTAGTTGCTGGACTTGGTTAAATTAATTTTTGGCAAATATAGCGCAAGTTTTTAGATTTGAGCAAATTGACTAATGCTGTTTTTAAACACAACCCACCTCAGAAAAACGTTGCTCCACACCATCTGTTTAATACATTCTGCCATATAAAATCCCAAACAATAAACAGGTAAATATTTATTTTAATTTATCGGTTTATTGTACAATGTTTTTATGTTTGCATCGTTATTGAAGGCGTATTGTTTATAGTTTGTGTTTGTGAGAGCTCAAAAGTGAGCCTCAAATGATAGATACAAAATGATAATTCTTGCGTAAACAGGGCGTTTTAAGGGTTTTGAGAGATGAGTTTTAGGGCTTCATGACCAACAATGGCAATGTTGAGCCCAACAATGGCAATGTTAACCCCAACAACGGCAATGTTGAGCCCAACAACGGCAATGTTAACCCCAACAATGGCAATGTTGAGCCCAACAACGACGATGTTGAGCCCAACGGAGGCAATGTTAACGTTTTGGCGCTTGGTAAAGTTGTATAATCCCTGTTTTACAAGGCATTATAGATTAAATCGATTGGTTTTATATGGAATTTTTTATTTACTCACGACAATAGTTTATTAACAAAAAAAAGAGACAACATGGCAACAAAACCAAGGGTTAACATCCCGCGCAACCCATCGTTACAAATCGATTTGGGAAGTAAAATTTACAAGAAGCATTTGACACTAGCGGCTGCATCGCCTTTAAATGCTTTGCAAGCGCACACTTGGGCGCAAAATGGACCGCAAGTGGCTCTGGCACTGGCACAACATCAGTTGGCCGAAGATTTATCGCGCCAAGCCGAGGAGGCCTACCGCAAACGAGATTTGCTGTTGGTAGAAATTGACGAATCGGTGAAATCGAGTCGCGATTTACTCCTTGGCGTGTACCGCGACAACCCTAAAATACTGGGCGAATGGGGCTTTGAGGTTGACGACTCTGTATGCACTGCGAAACCAAAAGCGGTGTAGGGGTTTGTACGAAAATGGAAAGGACGATAACTGGTTGGTTATCGTCCTTTTTTGATGGGGTGTATTTGCTACTTATGTTTTAATGCGATGCAATCGAGGAGGAGGTTATTCCCGAAAATAATCAAGCTCTTTAATTTTATGAACTTCCAGATTGGGAGTTGGTAAGAGATTAATAATATAGGCCTTTGTTTTATTAGAATATAAAACAGAAATAAAGCCTTTTTTTACTGAAACTTGAAGCATTAATTCTTTACCAAAACCGTCACCAAATTGGTTTTTATTTAACCGAAAAACTTGGACTGTATCTAAAATATTATTGTTATAAAATTTTTCCAATTTTTCTACATGTAAGAAAAACTGAAACCCATTTCTGTGATATTTTAACTCCCACGTTTTCGCAGAGTCACAAAAATTAAATAAAATTTGCCTTTGAGGAGTCGTGTTGTCAGAAGATCCAATCTCCTTGATATACAAAATACTGTCTTGTAGCCAAATGTTACCCTCTATGTTAAGGAATCCATTAGTTGCAGTAGAAAGATACGCCCCTTCTATGCTTTCTTGAATAACAGTACTATCAAAACCTAATAGGGCATCTTTATTAATATCAGAATTAAAACTGGGGTAATGTGTCATATTGGAAAAAAATCTAATCTTTTCAAACTTTGGTTGACATCCCCAAACTAATACAACCAATATTGACACATAACAATATTTCATAAAATACTCTATTTAGACTTATCTTTATTTTCCATCGCTACCGCACGATTGCATCTTGTGGGGTAACCTACTTTACAACTATTTCACCCTTCCAAAATACCCTTTTCACCGCAATCATCTTTAGAGTTACTCGATTATACCACGCGATGAAATCGCGCGGTAGCATTGGGCTTTAATAACACTTTTATTTTATTGTTCCACCTAAGATAAGGAACACTGCTATTGAAACTAAAACGTAAAGAAATAACCCCACAAAGCCCCAATTTCTATCTTCTCTTACTTCATTTTTGTATCGTTTTACTATTTCATTATGTTTACGAAATATGTAAATGTAATTTGGAATTAATAAGACCACAAATAATAACAGTCCGAATAATACAGGGACATGGCTATATATGTCCAAATTAAAAAAATAATTAATTATATCAACTATTGAGTAAACATTTAATCCCTGCAAGACAACTAATAGTACTATTGTGTGCAAAACGGGATTATTGTTGTTTTGCTTATTTAATAATAACTTATATATTTTATAATATAAATATCTCATCTTAAATATTTATTTAAAATCATCTGAATAACCGTTGGTTTTGAAAACTCATTTATTCTTGATTTGGGATTTCAAACTTCCATCGCTACCGCACGATTGCATCGTGTGGGGTAACTGAACTCAATGAAATAGTTTAGTACTAAACAGTTTTCTCAACCACAAACCAGAAGGCTCAGGCGGACGAACACTATTGTTCATTTTCTGTTTTATTTCATCAATCTCATCTTTTTTGAGTTTATGCTTATATTTTTCGCCCGCTCTGTATACAATTAAGCTATCAAACGAAGCTTGAGTAGTGCAGGAATCAGCAGCCCATCTGCTTTTATCGAAGTAGTGCTTAAAAAAAATCTCATTAGAAGAGAATGTGCCATCGGGATTTTTAATAATGGCATCACTTAAAATTTCTTGATGAGCAATATAACTAAGTTCTTCAAAGGTAAAGTGAGAATAAACACTATCCTGATAGCTATTATGGGAAATAACATAAGTTCCCCCCAAAAAAAAGTACCATTTAATATTTATTTGTGCGCCACAAAATATTTGTATTAAGTCTACCTGACCATCTCTCCACTTAATTGAACTTTTATTTAGCGTGGAGACAAAAAAAGATCTATCTGAATTAAAACATAACGCACTATCCAGCCTAAACGGATTGTAAAAACAGCAACTGCCTATATTCTCAAGCGAATCCGTAACCCATTTTAAAATGCTATCGTTTGACATATTATAAATATCGCGATAGTTTTTAAAATTATCATTTACGTAACCATGTAGTATATCTGAAGTATTATCTTTAGTTTTTTCACAAGATAGAATTGTACAGAGAAATATGAACCAAAATATAACTCTACCTTTTTTTAACATAGCCGTAATCTCCATCTTTAAGTTTATCAAATATCCAAATGTAACTATCAATTGATTGCGAAACTAAAAACCCTTTATGAGGATCGGTGATGTAAATTTCCACTGCTATCCGCACTATTCCATCGTGTAGCAAAGTCGTTTTAACTGCAATCAGCACTCTCAGGCAGAAAGTGTGTTCAATTTATAATAATTTTCTAAATAACTATAATATCCTCTAAATTCATTACACAACTAAGAAATTGTGCGGCAGCTTGGGGTTGAAGAGGGGCACATTTGTTTCTTATATTTCAACGCCATGCAGGAGCGTACGGGTTTAGAACAAAAAGGAAAGGACGATAGCTGGTTGGTTATCGTCCTTTTTTGTTGGGTGCATTTGCTGCTTGTGTTTCAATGCGATTGTGCTCGTGCAAGAGCGGAGGTTTATTCTTAATTTACCACATAGTCACATAGGGCATATAGTTTTAATGTTTCATTTCTATGTTTTCTATGTTACTATGTGGTTATTATTTTTTACCTCAACAACTTACCCTTAATGGTATCTTCAAAGGCCGATAGAGCTGCTTTTGCGCCTTCGCCCATGGCAATGATAATTTGTTTGTATGGAACAATGGATACATCGCCTGCGGCATAAATACCAGCTATGTTGGTGCGGCAATGGGCATCTATTTCAATTTCACCTACTCTATTGGTTGCAACCACCTCCTTAAATATTTGACTGTTGGCAGTAAGACCAATTTGAACAAATACACCATCGGTAACAAGAGTTTGAGTGTTGTTTGTTGCTCTGTTTTTGTAATTAAGGGCATTCACTTTTGTGCCATCGCCTATTACTTCAACCGTTTCGGCGTTGGTTATTATGTCTACATTGGCTAGCGAGGCCAATTTATCTTGCAAAACTTTGTCGCCCTTAAGCTCGGGTAAAAACTCTAAAACCGTTACGTGAGTGGCAATAGAGGAGAGGTCTATAGCTGCCTCCAAGCCCGAGTTTCCGCCTCCTACCACCACTACTTTTTTACCTTTGTAAAAAGGGCCATCGCAGTGGGTGCAAAAAGCTACTCCCGATCCAATATATTGGCTTTCGCCTGATACATTGAGCTTTCGCCAACTGGCACCTGTTGCTGCAATTAGTGCTGGTGCGGTAAATGTTTCGCCTAACGAGGTGTGAATATGCTTAATGCCATCAATAACCTCTAGTTGTTCAACGCGTCGGTTTTCAAGCACATCAATTTTATATTCGCTGAGGTGATGCTTTAAATTAGCCGTTAGCTCGCTGCCCGTTGTTTTGGCTATAGAAATCATATTCTCAATGCCAACTGTTTCGGTTACCTGTCCGCCAACTTTTTCGGCTACAAGAGCCACCGAAAAGCCCTTGCGAGCCGAGTATATTGCCGATGCTATTCCTGCTGGACCGCCACCTACCACAATTACATCGTATTCCTTTGATGCAACTTCGTCCGCATTGAAATTGGTACCAACCAGTTCTTCAAGTTTAGTGAGCAATTTGCCCAAAGACGAACGTCCTACATGGAGCAACTTGCCATTGGCATATACCGATGGCACTGCTTGAATATTTAGCTCTTCTACCTCGGCTTGGTTAATAGAACCATCTATGATTTCGTGCCTAATTTGTGGGTTGAGTAAAGAGATAATATTAATTGCTTGAACCACATCTGGACAATTTGTACAGGTTAAAGAGATATAACTCTTTACCAGCACAGAACCCGATAGCGCTTTTATACGATTGGCAATAGCCTCGTCGGGCAGATTTTTGCCTATTCCGTCGGCGTTTAATATGGCCAAAAGCAACGAAGTAAACTCATGTCCTGTTGGAACAGCTCGAAACAAAATAGAGGTTGGTAGTCCGTTTTTAATGAGTTGGAACGATAGGTTTTCACCGTCGGCAACACTAATAGAAATTTTATCTGAACACGCAGCTACCTCTTGAAGAAGCGTTACTAACTCCTCCTTGTTGGGGTGTGCTGGATTGGATACAATATCTAATTGGTAACTATTTTGCAGACCAGCAAAAACTGTTTTTACTTGGTCTATTAAGCTTTGTTCTAACATGACATTTTGTTTTAATACTGTTTTGATGCAAAGACGAAAAGTATTTGACCTCCCCTAACCCCTCCAAAGGAGGGGAATTTGGCAATTATTGGAAGTTCTGTCATCGCTCCCCTCCCTTGGAGGGGCTGGGGGAGGTCTTCCTTTTCCGTCTTTGAGTAATCCTAATTTTATAGTTTCCCTACAAGATCGATACTTGGTTTAAGTGTTTCGCCACCTTGTTTCCATTTTGCTGGGCACACTTCTGATGGATGACTTGCTACGAACTGAAGGGCTTGTAAGCGGCGTAAAAGTTCATCGGCATTACGACCTACATTTCCTGCAACCACTTCGTACGCTACAATGGCACCCTCTGGATTAACAATGAATGTGCCGCGCTCAGCTAAACCCACCTCTTCAATCATAACATCAAATCCTCGTGAGATAACACCGGTAGGATCGGCTAACATAGGATATTGGATTTTTTTGATGGTTGCCGATGCATCGTGCCAAGCTTTATGAACGAAATGAGTATCGGTAGAAACTGAATAGATTTCGGCACCAGCGGCCTTGAACTCACCGTATTTGTTGGCCAAATCTTCTAGTTCTGTTGGACATACAAAGGTGAAATCGGCTGGGTAGAAGAAGAATACCGACCATTTACCCAATACATCTTTTTTGCTTACTTTCTTGAAGTTGTTATCTGCGAATGCTTGCACTTCAAAATCTACGATTTGCTTTCCAATTTGTGACATAACTTTAATTTTTAATTGTTTATAAATCTTATCTACTCTTTGTTTTTTGTTGTTGATACAAATTTAGGGCACGTTTGAGTATAAATCAAATAGATATGATTTATCTTTGTATAGATAAAATCTATAAGCTATGACTATACAGCAGTTAGAGTACATTGTGGCGTTAAATACTTTTCGTCATTTTGTAAAAGCATCGGAGCATTGTGGCGTAACACAGCCCACATTGAGTCTCATGGTTAAGAAATTGGAGAGTGAGTTGGAGGTTGTTATCTTCGATAGAGCCAAGCAACCTATTGAACCCACAGCTATGGGGGTTCGCATTATAGAGCAGGCAGAAAAGACGCTGCGCGAGATGCGTAAACTAGGCGAAATGGTTACAAGTGAAACGCAAACATTGGCTGGCCCTTTGCGAATTGGCGTTATTCCAACCTTAGCCCCCTATTTGGTGCCCGAGTTTATTGGGCTATTTACCAAAGAATATAGTTTGGTAGAGCTTTCTATTTCAGAAATGCCCACCGCGGTGTGTATTGAGGCGCTTCGTAAGGAGTCTATAGATATGTTTATTGCGGCAACACCTCTCGAACAACCCGATTTTTTTGAAATACCTATTTATTACGAGAAGTTTGTGGCCTATTTCTCGCCCGAACATCCCATGCGAGATATTCCACTATCGGCCAATAATATGCCCTCCGACAATTTATGGGTCTTAGGCGAAGGGCACTGTTTGCGCGATCAGATATTTAATTTTTGTCAGCATAAAATGGTTTATAATCAGGTTTTTGAAGCAGGTAGCATCGATACCTTAGTAAAGATTATTGATAAGAATGGCGGCTATTCGGTTATTCCTGAGTTGCACAAAGCTTTTTTGAATTCAAATCAAATCAATAATGTGCGTGAAATACTTACGCCACCCGCCGTAAGGGAAGTATCTATTGTTATAAAAAGTGATTTCATAAAGGAGCGTCTTATAAACGGGGTGGCCAATACCATTAAGAAAATTATTCCCGAGAATATGCTCGATGAGCGCTTGAAGAAATTTGCAATAAAGTTGTAAGGGGTAGGGATAGGTTGCGACCTGTTATTTTATGAAATAATTCTGATTAAAACTTTCAGAGAATTTATCTGAAATGAGCACCCCCGAAGGGGCAACTCATTAGAGAAAACTAGAAAAAGAAAATTGTAAAGCTTTTATACCTTATTCTTTTAATTATACTTTCCTGCTGCTTGCAAAAATTTAACGATGGCTATTTGCTGACGACAACGCGAATCCGTTAAGTTGTCGAGTGCCTGTTGGTGCATAGCTTTTGCCTCAAGCAAATCAGATGTTGATGAAACGCCCGATTGGTAATTATCGGTAATTACTTTAAGGTGTTCTGTGGACTCAACAACTCCTTCGTTGGCGTACTCTATTTCAAAGAAGCTCTCTTCTGCCTGCTTCTTGGTTTGTTGCATTTGAAGGTTGAGTAAATCTGTGGTTTCAGCGAGTTTGTTCTGAGCTAAATTGATATTTATCTGTTTTTGCGATATCTTATGATATCCACCCCACCAATCAGATATCGGTATTGATAACGTAACAAACACTAGTCCGCAAGAATACTTTACATTCATCGCATCTTGTGAAAAAGCATTAACGCCAACGGCTAATTGTGGCATATTTGCACCAATGGACATCTTTTTATCCAACTTCTTGATAGTTACCAAATTGTCGAGCATCTTATATTCACTTCTGTCTTCCACGTTGCCCATTTGCAGATCGGCCAAAGAGATAGATTTTGTTGGCATTGTAAGATCTAGCTTTAGCGAATCTGCATCAATGGAAGATATACCCACAAGCTGACAAAGAGCCAATTTTGACAAGACAATTCCATTCTTCAATTTCAATTTATTGTTACGTAAATCGGTCTGCTTCAATTGTACCTTTAGCAAATCGCTTCGGTGTACTAACCCTGCGTCACACGAAACCTTTACATCACGCGCCAATGAGTCGAGCATTAACTGATAGTCGTTAACGGTTTTAAGTTTCTCGTAAAGTGCCACTGTATTCCAATAAAGCTCTTCGGTGCGTATCAGGACATCGGTTTCTGTCATTGATTTTTGCTGCTCACGAAGTGCTACCGCAACTGAGGCCATCTTGTTCCCATTCACGATCTGACCACCTGCATAAATAGGTTGAGTGGCCATCACACTTACCATGCTGAGATAGTCGAGTACTCCAATGCTCATAGCTGGAACATAGGCAAATTGCGTAGCTGTTGCTAAGTTTGCCGCATTGCCATCGTACACTGGTAAATCCATTTTTGGAGTAGATCCTTTTAATAGATAATCGCTTGAACTCAAAGCAAAAACATCGGCACTAACTTTTGGAAAATAGTTTGTAAAAGCATTTTTTTTCTCTTGTTGAGCTGCTTCTATTTCATATTTTGCAGCCTTTATCTCCCTGTTGTTTTGTAAAGCTAAGTGTTTGCAACTGTCTAAAGAAAGCGTTTGAGCTTGCGTGTTATTAGAAAATCCGAACACGAGTATGCCAATAATTGATGCTGTAACGATTAGTTTACTGCTTTTAAACAGTGTCTTATCTTTTTTTCTAAAGGCGATGGTATAAAGCACTGGCAGAATAAACAACGTAAGGACCATGGATATCA
>JAYVSA010000088.1:0-12390 GCA_043775765.1 Breznakibacter sp.
TTTAAATACCAGAGTTGCGCTACCGTAGCCCGGGAGAGAATCTTGGTATTGTAGCATTTTTTTTCGAGCAAAGCGTGCCGATATTTCGTAGATATCGAATATTATTTGTTGTTTATTTATGCCTGAGGTATCTTTTTTAAGAATGTAGGACGACGACTTCTCAAATACTGGAACAAAATAGGCCTTCTCTAAAAGTTTGCCGCGGTCGTGCATCTTTTTAGGTACATCGAGAGTGGCGTAGATACCAACAAAAGCCATGGTGCACATATTGTATTGGTTGCAATATTGGTTGTGTTTTACAAATCGAGAGCCTGTTCCTCTAAAATCTGTTACTTGCAATAAACGGTTTGGTTGCCAAAAAATGTAGTTTTTGGTTTCTGCCAACTCCGCTTTTTGGGCTGTAACCCATTGGCCTATTGATAACAGAATGAAGAGTCTTACAAAGTGCACCATTTCTGATTGTTTAGATTAATCTTTATTTCAAAGATAGATTCTTTTTTGAGTTGAGCAAGTCGTTTTAGAATTAGTAGCTCTTGTTATATAGTCGGTATTAGCATCATTCGGATGTCGAAATAACAGCAAACATTGAGTATTGCAGGTCTTTGTTCCCCTCTTAATTATATAACTCAATGTGCTTATTTCTAGCTTATTGCAATCCCACCCTTTTGGGTAGTTAAAAACCATTCTTTAGAAGTAGAAGAACCCTCTATTTGTATAATTGACTATTTGTTCTTGTTATTTAATTTTACATTAATTCATTATGAGTTTTAAAATTGATATCGATTTTGTAAACACAAACCAAATTTTAGAATTATGGAGTCTCGAACCTATTTAACCTTTCTAATTGGGAAGGAGTTTTTTGCCGTTAATGTAACAAAGGTATTAGAAGTAATACAACATCAGGATATTACGCCAATACCAAAAGCGCCCGAGCAAATATTAGGAATTATAAATTTTAGAGGTGAAATACTTCCCGTTATAGACACACATCTTAAATTTAATTTACAAACGGATAATGAGGTAAATAGAATCATTATTGTTTTTGAAATTGCGGAGGAGGGCACAAAACGATTTATTGCAGCTACCGCCGATTCTGTAAAAGACGTTATTGAGATTGACGACAATGAAATAAAACCTGTACCAGAGATGGGTATACGTTATAACTCGAATTACCTAGCAGGAGTTATAAGAAGAAGTAACGAGTTTATTCTGGTTCTCAATGTAGAAAAGATATTTACTACAGATGAACTATTGGTAGACGTTCCTCAAGTAGAAACAATATAACCATTTATTAAAAATATGAATATGAAAAATATTACTATTAGAGCAAAGCTCTTATTAAGCTTCGGCATCACAATTATCATTGCCCTTATTATTGGGTTAATAGGATACAGCGGCATTACTAATGTTGAATCGTTGTTCTCAAATTGTTCCACTCAGAAATTACCAACAATGGTTTATTTGGGTCAGATAGACGCAAATCTTGAAGGAATACAAAAATCATATTTAAAACTCATTGCTCCAAATTTAACTCTCAACGACCGCAAAGATATTGAGGATGAGATTTCTGCTTACAGAAAAAAATATAAGGATGCCTCAGAGTTATTTGCAAAAATTAATCATACTGCTGAAGAAATGGTAGTTTATGATGCCTTTAATAGAGACATTGCTGCATGGCGAGATTACAATGTAAATAGCGTTAATAAAGCCAACGACGAACTTATTGCGTTAAGCAGTATGGGCTCAAAAGCAGAAATTGATGCGAAATATAATCAGTTGGTAGGGTATGTATTTCAAAGCGTGCAATACCATAAACAGGTAATGGTTTCTATTGAGAAATTGAAGGAGATAAATTTAAAATTGGTGGAGCAATCCATTGTTGATGGGCGTTCTATTGTACAACTGGCATTTACTCTTCTCATTTTATTTGTGGTAATTGGGGCTGTGGTTGCCGTTACAATTGCCATCTTTATCTCAAATAATATTTCAGAGATCTTAAAATCGCTTGCCAATGAAACCGAAAGACTTATAAAGGCTGCTACCGATGGTATTTTAAGTACTCGTGCGGATATTAATAAAATTAACTTTGAATTTAAGTCAATTCCTATAGGCATTAATCTGATGCTCGATGCTATTATGAAGCCTGTTACGGTAACTGCAACCTATTTAAGTAGACTCTCTGTTGGAGACAATCCGCCACTCATTACCGAGGATTTTAATGGTGATTTCAATGCTCTTAAAAATAACATTAATATGCTTATTAATGTGAACAATGCGATTGTGATAAGTGCTAAGAAGATTGCTGCTGGCGATTTAACGGTTGTTTCTACCAAGCGGCATGAAAATGATGAGCTTATAGAAGCACTTGCTGGAATGGTTGCCAAGTTGAATGAGACTATTACACGCATTGCCGATGCGGCAGAAGAGATTGCCTCAAGTAGTGAGGAGACCAGTCAGGCCTCTATGACCATTGCTCAAGGTGCAAGCGAACAAGCCGCAAGTGCCGAAGAGATTTCTGCATCGGTAGAGGAGATGGCCTCATCTATCCAACAGAACAGTGAAAATTCTGTTGATACAGAAAAGATTGCCAGTGCAGTTGCGAAGAGCATTATTGAGGTAAACACGTCTTCACAGAAGAGCATTGAGGCTATCCGTATTATTTCTGAAAAGATTAAAGTGATAAACAGCATTGCCGAGAAAACGGACATCTTGGCCATAAACGCAGCAATTGAGGCTGCGCGTGCTGGAGAGCATGGTAAAGGGTTTGCGGTGGTTGCTGCCGAGGTTAGAAAATTGGCCGAAGTAAGTCAGAAGGCTGCAGAGGAGATTAATAGTTTATCGACCACAAGTTTAAGGGCTACAGAAGAGGCTGGTTCTCAAATGGAAAATGTAATACCCGAAATACAAAAAACAGCACGACTCGTGAAAGAGATTGCAGCCACCAGTAACGAACAAAGTGCTGGTTCAGTGCAAATTGCTAAAGCCGTAGATCAATTCTCACAGGTAACACAACAAAATTCAGCTTCTTCAGAGGAGTTGAGTTCAAGTGCGCAAGAGCTTTCGGCTCAAGCAGAGACACTTAGAGAGATTGTATCGTTCTTTAATACCGGACGGAACCTGAAAAAAGTGGCACCAAAAGCATCGGGGTTAACAACTCACAAAGTGAAATTAAACGGACCTTCCAAATCGGTTGCAAAAAGTGAGCTTCTTATTGATATCAAACCCGAAGAGTTTGTAGAGCATAAAAATGGTGTTTATGAGAGTTTTTAGTTAAATTAGTGAGTGTTTATAATGTAGTGAGAGTTTAGGGTTTGGAAGAAATGTCTTCTAAACCCTTTTCTATGATACTCAAACGGGATGAATATGAGGTGAACATTTATGCCTATTACCAACTTTTAATTAGATAATTATCACGAAATTTGAACACACGCATTTACGAGTTTATGGATACGCAAAACATATTTCAAACCCTTCTAAACAAAGAGGTTCTTCAATCGGGACAAATCAAATCTTTTTCGGCTGGAACGGTTATTTTAAACTTCAACGCTTACATCATGTCAATTCCCATTGTTTTGTCGGGAAGTTGCAAGGTTATTCGTACTGATGAAGAGGGGCGAGAGATATTACTCTATTACATTAAACCCGGCGAGAGTTGTATTATGTCGGTTTTGGCAGGAATTCATAACGATCAGAGCAAAATAAAGGTTCTGGTTGAAGAAGATGTGGAGATGCTTTTAATACCTGTAGACAAGGCCAAAGAGTGGATTCACAAGTTTCCCGAATGGACCGATTTTATTCTTACGCTCTATCAAAAACGGTTCGAAGAGTTACTCAATGTCGTGGTTTCGGTGGCGTTTCAAAAGGCCGATACTCGCTTATTACACCTATTAAATCAGAAATCTACCCTCTATAAATCTAAAGAGATATCCATTACTCACCAACAATTGGCCGACGAGCTCGGTATTACCCGTGAAGCGGTGAGTCGTGTGCTTAAGCAGATGAAGGATGACAAAATAATTTCACTTTCTCGCAATAAAATAACCCTTCTGTAACCTACATCACAAACTAATAGTTTTTACTGCCCTACATTTGTATCCGAAGACGAGATAGGAAGTCTGTCAAAACTTTCAGTTTGCTTCATTTGTTTGATGTTTTATCAAACTCAATTACACCTGTAAATTTTAAACTATGAAATATGTAATTGTTGGTGCTGTGGCTGGTGGAGCTAGCACGGCCGCTCGGTTAAGACGCAATGATGAGTTGGCCGAGATTGTAATTTTTGAAAAGGGCGAATATATCTCCTATGCCAATTGCGGGTTACCTTACTATATTGGCAATGTTATTACAAACAGAAACGCCCTCTTTGTGCAAACGGCGGCATCGTTCCATAAGCGCTTTAATATTGATGTAAGAACCCTTTCAGAAGTTTTGGCCGTTAACCGAGCTACCAAATCGGTATCGGTTAAAAACCAAACAACTGGTGAAGTGTATCAAGAGAGTTACGATAAGCTTATTTTATCGCCAGGAGCAGAGCCAATTCGGCCACCACTTCCGGGCATTATGAGCGAAGGAATTTTTACCATGAGAAACGTTCCCGATACCGACTATATTAAGGCATTTGTTGAAAAAGAGTCGGTAAAGAAGGCCGTTGTTATTGGTGCAGGGTTTATAGGGCTCGAAATGGCCGAAAACCTTCATCATCAAGGATTAGAGGTTACTATTATTGAAATGAGTAACCAAATTATGGCGCCTGTCGATTTTCCCATAGCTGCTATTTTGCAACAACATATTCGCTCAAAAGGTGTACACCTTCGCCTCAACACAACCGTAAAAGGCTTTGAAAAAGAGGGCAATAATATCAAGGTTTTATTGTCCGATGAAGCTGTTTTAGAGGCCGATATGGTTATTCTCTCCATTGGTGTTAAACCCGATACCAAATTGGCTGTTGCGGCAGGTTTAAAACTTGGTGATGCTAAAGGCATTTGGGTAAATGAGTATTTGCAAACATCCGATTCTGATATATATGCCGTGGGCGATGCCATAGAATTTGAGAATCCAATTACCAACAAGTCTATGATCACCTATTTGGCCGGACCAGCTAATAAGCAAGGTCGTATTTGTGCCAATAATTTGGCTTTTGGAAACAGCCATAAATATAAAGGTTCAGTAAATACGGCCATTGTAAAAGTGTTTGATATGACGGTGGCTACGGCAGGCGTTGCATCCAAACATCTTAAATTGGCCAATATTCCGCATCACATCTCTACTACTACCAGTGGCTCACATGCAGGATATTATCCTGGAGCCAAACAAATGGCCATTCAGCTAGCTTTTTCGCCCCAAGACGGACGCCTGTTAGGTGCGCAAGTGGCAGGTTTCGATGGCGTAGATAAACGTTTGGATATTCTGGCATCGGCCATAAAACGTAATGCCACTATTGATGAGCTTACCGAGTTTGAACATGCTTATGCGCCGCCTTTTTCATCGGCCAAAGACCCCGTAAATATTGCTGCCTTTGCCGCCGAAAATATTTTAGAGAAGCGCTCGGTGGTGTTTTATTGGGATGAGTTCGACCAAATTACGCCTAATGATGTGTTAATTGATGTAAGAACGAAGAGCGAATACGGCAATGGTAAAATTCTTGATGCCATCAATATTCCTGTTGATGATTTGCGAGTTCGACTCGATGAGATTCCAAAGGATAAGAAAATATACATCTATTGTCACGGCGGACTAAGAGGTTATTTGGCGCAACGCATTTTACAACAAAATGGCTACCAACAAACCTATAACCTCTCAGGTGGACATCAGTTATGGGATACGTGTATGAAGGAGATGAAATAATAAAATAAATAAAAATAGATATGAAAGCTGAAAAAATAATTAAAGAAAAGCAAGGAACAATCCTTGATGTGCGCACTCCGGGCGAGTATATGGGTGGTAATGTTCCGGGGTCGGTGAATATACCGTTGCAAGAGATTCAGTCTCGACTCAAAGATGTGAAAGCGCTAAAAACACCCCTTGTGCTCTGTTGTGCCAGTGGCGGAAGAAGTGCCATGGCAACCGAATATTTAGCTGGTCAGGGCATTGATTGTGTTGATGGTGGCTCGTGGTTAAACGTAAATTATCACTTATCTCAAGCACTTTAATATGATACAAGCAATAAAAAAGCTACTCGGCATAGCACCGCCCGTTGATTTCTCTGAACTCGTAAGAACTGGAGCCACCATTTTAGATGTGCGTACCAAAGACGAATATGCTGGTGGCCATATTCGGGGATCGGTAAATATACCAGTAGACCAACTTGCCAGCAACATCAATAAGTTGAAAGACAAGCAAAAACCAGTTATTACGTGTTGCGCCTCGGGCATGAGAAGTGCAACGGCAAAGTCTATTCTAAAATCGAAAGGCTTTGTAAATGTGCATAACGGCGGGTCATGGATGAGCTTGCAAAATAAAATTTAAAAAGACGAATAAGTCACACTTGGTTTAAAATAACAAAAGGCAGCTTCATAATTGAGGTTGCCTTTTGTGTTTTTAAATTTATTGAAGTTGCTCAACACGATACCGTAGGGCTTTGCCGCTTTGCTTGCTAAGAATTGGGCGGTAGCTATGGTTGATTATTTTGTCAACTAATTTCACGAATTAAAGCTAATCTCTTAAGCGTTAGAACCCTGACTTGAAGCAAGAATGGACGTAAAAACTCCACAAATACCGCCATTGCTTATGAGCGCGAGTTGGCAGTAGATTTTATTCATTCTTTTTACTATTCGATAGGGATATACCATTTATTATTTTTTAAATCAACACTACCATTTAAATCTTCTTGTATCACCCTATCGGTAACCCAAATTCCCTTTAAGGCCATATTATCGAAAGTATCAATACCATTATTTGGAAAACCAACCCGGGTGCGGTGAATGTTATATTTTCCCGAAAAGGTTTTATTAAAAGCCTTCTCAATTCCAGTTTTCCCGATCATAAAACCAAGCAAACCACCCCATGTTGCAGTAGGATTGTCGGAATCCCAACCACACAGTGTGGCAATTTTAATGGTTTCAATGATATCACCCTGCCCGTAAAACAAACTAACCAGGCTTGAAGCAAAGTTTATTCCGCCGGCAAAACAACCGTTGCAATATAAATTTCGCGAAGTAATAGTATACCCGTCAAGTTGGTTTACCTGATAGCGAACATATATTGAGTCTCTTGCCTGTTCCCACGTATAGCCTGAATCATACATCTGTTTAACGAAATCATACATTTTAAACACGTAAGAATTGGGCGGTAAACATCTTTTTGCCTGTTCAGTCATCCAAAATATTTTATCTTTTGATGATAAATTACTATCTGCAACTGAAGCTAAAGAAAACAGACTGACATAAAAATCACAAACCCATTCACTGTTTTCCCTAGCAACATTTTCAATAGGCAATTTTGCCATTTTTAATGCAAAATCAGGCCTTGTAGGGGAGAATAATCCGAATGTTTCGGTGGTCAATTGACCATCTATCATCTCATATTCGTTGTTATTCGCAGGCTCACCTGTTTGGGGAGGCACTATACCTTTTTGCATTAAATCGAAAGCTTTTTGATTTGATACCCATAAGTAATTCTCTTCTTCATGCTTAATATGCGCCAGCCAGCCGTCACGTATTTGTATGCCTGTAAGGAGGGATGTTTTATTTTTCAATAAAAGTTCTTGATAAATGTATTCAATATCCGTATCATCATCGCTTCCCCAAATGCTATCGGTTGAGGCATAAACAAAGTTTATAGTGGAAGAAAGGTTGCAGGGAACTCCATTACCCCAAATACTGGGCTGGTCGGGTTTACCCCAATCATTTCTAGTATAAAATGTCCCAGTTTTTATGTCGCCGATATTACCAATTTTATCCATTTCAGTTACAAGGCCAGTCCAATTGGCAATACAGGTTCCAAGCCAGAAACCATAGAGTTGGTCTTTATAGTGTTGCCTGTCAATAATCCTTACTTTTTTTGTCATTGGAACATTCTTATAGACCAAATCTGGATTTGGATAATATTCCTGCGAATAGCATGATATTAAGTAAAATAACATGCCTAATACAAAATAAATTCTTTTCATTTGTTATCATCATTAAAATTACCGCTAACTTCTCTTTACTTGCCATCCAAACTAAATACTCGCAATACCATTGCGCATTTTTCAATTTAGTTGTTGCGTACAAAAGCATTAATATTTATTAAAAGTAATGCTTATTTCGTCCCACGAATACTAATTACTAAAAAAACAATGCAAAACTGTAATGACTGAGCAATAGTAATTACTTTATTGTGCAGCAGCTATATTGATTTTTTTTGTCAACGAATTTTCACGAATTAAAACTAATAGGAATAATTGATTCCGTTGTTTTTGAATTTTATGAAGTTACCGCCACTGCTGCGTGATTCTTTGCAAGCAAAGCGGCAAAGCCGAGCGGCATCGCATTGCTTTTAAATTTGAAGTTACCCCACAAGATGCAATCGTGCGGTAGCAGCGGTTCAAACAAAGAATGGATTTTAAAATTATTCTTTTACATATTCCCGTTTTAATATCGAATACATTTTTACATCTCTATATTCACCTTTTACATATATCTGGTCTCTCAAATCACCTTCAAATCTCATGTTGTTTTTTTCCATAATTCTCACTGATTTATCATTCTCACACCAACATCTGGCTTCTATCCTGTTTAGACACATTCTCTCAAATCCAAATTCAAATAAATTGTGTACGATTTCACTGATAATTCCTTTTCCCCAATAATCTTGGTTTAAGGTATATGCAATTTCGGCACAGTTATTTTCAGTATCCCAATGTGTAAAACCACAAGCACCTATATATTTTTTATTTTCTTTATATTCAATACCCCAAATCATACATTCTCCTTGTGCATATTTTTCCAGTTTGTTTCGGATATATTTCTTCGCGTCTTCAATACTTGTATGGTCATATGATAAATATTTAGTCACCGCACGATTCGATGAATATTCAAACAGATCTTTTGCATCGTCGGCATTCATTTTTCTCAAAATAGCTTTTTGTGTTTCAAGTATAGGCATTTCTAAAAAAACATCTTGAATCTCCATAATTTTCTTCTTGTTAATTCATTATTTAATTGTTTTGTTTGATAAACTATATGTTTATGCTCTGTTTTTCTATTACCCGCCTCTGCTGCGCGATTCTTTGCAAGCAAAGCGGCAAAGCCGAGCGGCATCGCGTTGTTTTTATATTTGAAGTTACCCCACACGATGCAATCGTGCGGTAGCTGTGGCTAAAAATTTCAAATAACAACTTAAATACCAATGTTTTATACATGATGTTCGCAAACGGTTTTTGTTATTTTGCACTCTAGCCATTGAGCCAAACCAATTGTTGTGCATTAGTTCTTTTTGCCGAACTATCTCATGCTCTTTTTTGTAGTTCCGTTGCCGTTTTGGATAATGTAAATTCCTTTGACTGGTTTTTCATTTAGCTTTCTGCCAAGCAGGTCATAATAACTCACAATATTATGCACGGCATTTGAGGAAGTATTGATGATGATATTTGTTGTTTGTGATGAAATACCTTCAATCAAAAAATACATCGAACTAATGTTTTTTAATTGATTGTAAGTTGCTGTTGATGTGGCATTCCAATTCCCAAACTGTATGTCGTTTGAAATATTTGCAGGATCATAAAAGCACATTTCATTTCCAATTGTAGCATTTCCACGCAGAGCATTCCAACGGGCAGACGTATACGGAAGAGGTGTGTTAATATTAAAAACGGCATAAATAGAAATCCAATAAGTACCTGTGGCAGGTAATGTAAAAGGAGTTGACAGAACTAATGTCATAACTCCGTTAGTTCCTGTATTCAACAGTTCTTTATCCGTAAAAATTTCATTACCGGGTCTATCGTTATCATCTGTATAGATGCTAATACCATATTTTGTAGCTGGAATAGAAACTCCGCACTGTCCTCCTGCCTTGGTGTGTATTTTGAAGATTGTCCAAAGTTCATTGGCTTCAAAATCATCTGCAACAATAATCTTTCCATCATCGCCTGTCCAATAAGTTGATGCTATAACTCCTTGAATAGAACCGATATTGCTATTATCCCATAATATTGTTGTTTGGGCGGTTAAATATGCTGTTTGTAATAACACTATCAACATACACAATTTTCTCGTTTTCTGTTTAATTTCTGTACTCATTTTAATCTTTTTATTTTCCTGTTCTAACGACTTCGCAGGTATTGTCATCGTATCCGCTTCGCCGCCGCCGCTGCGCGATTCTTTGCAAGCAAAGCGGCAAAGCCGAGCGGCATCGCGTTGCTTTTAAATTTGAAGTTCCCCCACAAGATGCAATCGTGCGGAAGCAACGGTCTATGGTAAACGGTTTCCCATCTATTCCTGCTGAAAATATAACAAAAGTATCTTTGTCAACTTTGTAATAATAGTCTTCTGTCTTTTTCTTTTCTGTCTTTTTCTTTTCTGTATTATCTGTCTTTTTTGTATTATGTTTATTTTACAGCAAGTTTATTTATCATTCCTTTAAAAATCAATCCATGAAACGGCAAAACGGAATACCAATAAAATCTACCCAGTAATCCAATCGGTCGAAAGGTTGCTGTTTGTGTAAGTAAATTATTTTTATCGATTTTAAATTCTAACCAAGCTTCACCGGGTAGTTTCATTTCGGCATACAATAGTAAACGTTTTTCTTCTTTATTGGCAATCATTACACGCCAAAAATCAAGTGTATCTCCCGTGTTTAATTCTGTATCGCTTTTTCTACCTCTTCGCATACCAACTCCATCAAAAATTTGATCTATAAGCCCTCTTATTTCCCAAAGCCAAGTTCCGTAATACCAACCTGTTTTCCCTCCAATGCGCCATATTTTCTCGAGAGAAATAGTTGTGTTTTCGAGTTTACGTTTACGAATATCTTTAAAACATCCGTTAATAGGAACTTCAATAAATTTAGAAAAACCTTCTTTAAATATTTCACTTGTTTGAGCATCTTTCCAACTAGAAAGCACTTGATTTTGCTCTATTTTATCAAAAGCCAATTGTATAGCTTTATCATAATCAATAAGCTTAATGCCAAGTGTGGAAGATAAATTATTGGGTTTGCAAATCACTTCAACTTTCATACTGTTTACTAAATTTTTAGCCAATGTATAGGAAGTGGACGTAACAAAATATAGCCAGTATGATGAAATTCTTGGAGTCATTACAGGTATAATAACAATTCGTCTTTTTAAGCCTCTAACTTTAGCAAAACGCAACAGCATTTCCTCGTAGGTAAAAATATCAGGCCCACCAATATCATAGTTTTGGTTGTAGGTTTCAGTTTTGCCAATTACACCAACTAAAAACTCAATTACGTTACGAATAGCTATTGGCTGACATTTAGTATTTAGCCAGCGTGGTGTAATCATAAAAGGTAATTTTTCAACCAAGTCTCGAATAATCTCAAAAGAGGCACTTCCTGAACCTACTATAATTCCTGCTTTGAGTGTGGTGAGTGCATATTTGTTGCTTGATAAAATGTACTCCACATTTTTTCTTGATGATAAATGTTTTGATAATTCTTCAGCATTGCTAATACCACTCAGATAAATAACTTGTTTAGCATTTGTCTGTTCAATGCGATTTAGAAAATTTGTCGCACATACTTCTTCCATACTTCCAAAATCGCCATGTTGGGTTGACATGGAATGTATAAGGTAATAAGCCAAATCAATATCATTGGGAATAAGCTTCAAACTTTCTTTATTTAGAAAATCGGCCTCTATTAACGAGATATTTGCAGTAGCATATTTTTTAATATTAAATCTACTAATGTCTCTCACGCAACAGACAACCTCATGCCCATTTTCTAATAAAACAGGCAATAATCTCTGTGCTATATATCCAGTTACTCCAGTGAGTAAAATTTTCATAAATTTAAATTCTTAGTTCTTATGTTGCCATTATGTCTTTTTAAAATTGCCCTTAACATCTCTATACCCGCCACCCAAACGAAATACCGCAATACCGTTGCGCATTTTTCAATTTAGTTGTTGCGTACCAAAGCATTAATATTTATTAAAAGTAATGCTTATTTCGTCCCACGAATACTAATTACTAAAAAAACAATGCAAAACTGTAATGACTGAGCAATAATAATTACTTTATTGAGCAGCTATATTGATTATTTTTTGTCAACTAATTTTCACGAATTAAAGCCAATCTCTAAAGCCAATCTCTTAAGGTCTAGATGTCATCTCTTAGAGTCTAGAGCCCATCTCTTAAGGTCTAGATGTCATCTCTTAGAGCCTAGACTCCATCTCTTGAGGTCTAGATGTCATCTCTTGAGGTCTAGATGTCATCTCTTAAG
>JAYVSA010000089.1:0-5580 GCA_043775765.1 Breznakibacter sp.
CCGTTTATGGCGTTCATCAAATTTGCTTGTGCCACATAAATATCCTGACCTCCGTCGTCGGGAATAATATATGCAGATCCCGATGCCGTTAAATCAACCTTTCCCAGAACTTCTGAGAGACGTGTCATTTTCCTAAACTTGCCTAAAACCACTTCGCTCACAAACCCCTCTGCTGCCAATTCATTGAGCACAATCATCACAGCCTGCTTGCCAGCCCTGCGTTTCACGCCAATTAAGTCGGCCACCTGTTTGTAATTATAACTCTTATTATCTGTGGCAAAAATATCCTTTATCCGGAGCTTCATGTCCTTTTTCTTCATCACTTTTTCACCCTCAAATCCCTTACCTTTTTCGGTAGGTTTCGGTATAAAAACCTTATCACTTTTTCTCATTATATCTCTTTTATCTCTTTGACTATAAATAAATTACACCTTTTAAAATCAATAAGCTACCTGCAAAGGTATTACAAATAAATAGCTTTACCTACCCAAAATTCGCGCTCAACAGAAAATCAAATATTCTTCGTGCCTGCTGTTGGGCTCACTTCAAATATCACCTTTAGTTAACTTTCCTGCTTGTTGGTTAATGCTTCCTTCAAGTTTCAAAAAAAACTCTTAAAAACTAAAAAAGCCGCTCAATATTCTTGAACGGCTCTTTCATAAATATATCTTAAAACCTAAAGTTTTCTTGAAATCTCTATTTGTTCAAACGCCTCTATCATATCGCCCATTTTGATGTCGTTGAAATTATTCAAGTTCAAACCACACTCATAACCGTTGGCAACCTCTTTAACATCATCTTTGAAACGTTTCAATGAACCTAAGTCTCCCGTATGAATTACAATACCTTCACGGATAACACGTACTTTCGAATTACGTTTAATTTTACCATCGCGAACAATACAACCCGCAATAGTACCAACTTTAGTAATTTCAAAGGCTTCTCGAACCTCAAGAGTTGCCAATACTTGTTCCTTAATTTCAGGAGACAACATACCCTCCATGGCCGATTTAACTTCTGAAATCGCATCGTAGATAATAGAATAAAGTCTGATATCAATTTGCTCTTTCTCAGCTATCTTACGCGCTGCAATAGATGGACGAACTTGGAAACCAATCACAATAGCATTTGAAGCCGTTGCTAACATAATATCCGATTCAGAAATCTGACCTACCGCTTTATGTATAACGTTAACTTTAATCTCTGAAGTCGATAGTTTCAATAATGAATCGGCCAATGCCTCAATAGAACCATCCACGTCACCTTTAACAATAACGTTCAATTCTTGGAAGTTACCGATTGCAATACGTCTACCAATCTCATCCAAAGTAATGTGTTTCTTCGTACGCATACCTTGTTCACGTTGCAACTGCATTCTCTTGGTTGCAATTTCACGCGCTTCACTCTCTTTCTCTACCACGTTAAAACGCTCACCCGCTTGTGATGCACCATTCAAACCTAATACTAATACTGGTTCCGAAGGACCCGCTTTCGTAATTTTTTGTCCTCGCTCATTAAACATCGCTTTTACGTTACCGTAATATGAACCCGAAAGAATCATATCACCAACACTCAAAGTTCCGCTTTGTACAAGCAAAGTAGAAACATAACCACGTCCTTTATCTAATGACGATTCTATGACCGATCCACTAGCTCGTTTGTTTGGATTTGCTTTTAGCTCTAATACATCGGCCTCAAGACAAACTTTCTCTAATAAATCATCTATATTCAATCCTGTCTTTGCAGAAATGGCTTGAGATTGATATTTACCACCCCACTCTTCAACCAAATAATTCATTTGAGCAAGTGAATTTCTCACCTTGTCGGCATCAGCATTTGGTTTGTCTATTTTGTTTATAGCAAAAATAATTGGAACACCAGCCGCCGAAGCATGATTAATCGCTTCAATAGTTTGTGGCATCACATCATCATCCGCCGCTACAATTACAATGGCAATATCTGTAACTTGAGCACCACGAGCACGCATCGCCGTAAAGGCTTCATGACCCGGTGTATCAAGGAATGTAATCATCCTTCCGTTATCTAACTTAACAGAATAAGCACCAATATGCTGAGTAATACCACCAGCTTCTCCTGCAATAACGTTAGCCTTACGAATATAATCGAGTAACGATGTTTTACCGTGGTCAACGTGTCCCATTACGGTCACAATTGGCGATCGTGGCAATAAATTTGCCTCATCGTCTGCTGCATCTTCCTCTTGTATGTTTTCAGCTGCATCAACGCTAATAAACTCAACTTTATAGCCAAATTCACCTGCAACGACCAATAAAGTCTCTGCATCAAGTCGTTGGTTGATAGATACGAAAAGACCTAAACTCATACATGAAGAGATAATGTCCGTAACTTTAACATCAATAAACGATGCTAATTCCGCTACAGTAACAAACTCTGTTACACGTAAAATACTCTTTTCAGTCTCATTACGTTCTGCCTCTTCCTGCATCCTTTGAGACACAAGTTCACGCTTATCTTTTCTGTGACGCGATGCTTTCGTTTTACCTTTTGAAGTTAAACGCGCCAAAGTATCTTTAATTTGTTTTGATACATCAACCTCACTTACCTCAACGCGCTCTGGTCGTTTTCTTAAAACAACTGGAGCTCCTGCTGGACGGGGCGCATTCGGATTATTCGGTCTATTATTTGGACCACCACTATTTGGTGTATTCGGTCTGTTCTGATTGTATGGACGATTTTGTGGTCCGCCCTGACCTTGTGGTCTTGGTGCTCCACCTTGCACTTGTGGTCTTGGTGTACCGCTCGCTGGAGACGTTGCCCCTGGTGTTGCTCCTGGAGTACCTTTGTCGTTAATTGCAACGCGCTCTTTTTCCTTTTTGATGCGTTTGCGTTTTTTCTTACGAGCTTTTTGCGCTTCCGAAGAGCCTCCTTTAGGTGCTTCAACTGGCAACTCAATCTTGCCTACAACGGTTGGTCCGCTTAAAACTTTTGCTGAATGTGCTCTAAACAACTCGTCTTTTACTCCGTCTCCTTTCGAATCCGCAGATGCACCTTGATCATCACTTGTTTGAGCCGATTCAACTTTAGATGTTTGCTTAGGATGGCTTTGTGGCTTTTCAACTCTGTCAGGACGAGTCTTCATATTCATTGCCCCTAAATCAATTTTATCAACAACCTTAAAGTTGCCTTCAAGTTTCTCAACTTTTGTTTCAATATGTTCAATTTGCTTAGCTGGTGCTACGCTCTTTGTATCTTCCACAACAGAACCAACCTCTTTAGCTTCAATACTTTGAGGCTTTGGAGCTTCTGGTTTCACTTCTACAACGGGTTTTGGAGGATTTAAATCAATATTCCCTACAACTTTTGGTCCCGTTAATGTTGGCCTAGGCGTTGCAATTTCAGAAGTTACACTAGCCTTCTCCTGAGGCGGATGGTTACCTTCGTAGTGTTCTATGGAAACACTCTCCTTTTTATCTTTATTCTTTCCGTGATGAAGTTGTTGCGACTCCTTCTTTACGGTCAAATCGTTTTTATACTCTTTCTCTAGTAAAGAAAACATATCATCCGCTATCCTTGTGTTAGGATCTAGCTTAATATCCATTCCTTTCTTATGAAGAAATTCTTGAATAGTGTGCATCCCAACATTAAAATCGCGAGCAACTTTACTTAATTTATTTGATTTTTCACCTGACATATAGGGAACTTTCGTGTTTCTTGTATAATTAATTCATCATCCTAAAATTACTCCGCATCTTCGTCCTCTTCATCTGACCCTTCAAATTCTGATTTCAAAACCTCCATAACTTCAAGGATTGTCTCTTCTTCTAGATCGGTGCGTTTTAATAGCTCAGCAACAGTTAACCCTAACACATCCCTTGCAGTATCAAACCCAACTTTCTTAAACTCATCAATAATCCATTGTTCTATTTCATCGCCAAAATCATCCAACGACACATCATCAACCTCTTTTGTGTTAGGATCGGCATCTTTAAATACATCAATCTCATAACCTGTTAATTCGGTTGCTAACTTAATATTTAGACCACCTTTACCAATTGCTAACGAAACCTGATCAGGATTCAATTTAACCATGGCACGCTTTTTATTTTCAATAATATCAACACGTGCTACTTTTGCAGGGTTTAACGCTCGTTGAATATATAAAGCAATATTACTTGTATAATTGATGACATCGATATTTTCATTTCTCAACTCACGCACAATACCATGAATACGAGATCCTTTCATTCCAACACACGCACCTACAGGATCAATTCTATCATCGTAAGACTCAACAGCCACTTTTGCACGCTCTCCTGGTTTTCTTACAATTTTCTTAATGGTAATTAAGCCATCAAAAATCTCAGGAACTTCCGATTCAAATAGTTTACCTAAAAATTCAGGTGCCGTTCTCGATATAACAATGAGTGGATTATTATTCTTATACTCTACGCTGGCAACAATTGCGCGAACAGTATCTCCTTTTCGATAAAAATCTGTAGGTATTTGCTCTACTTTTGGCAGAATCATCTCGTTACCTTCGTCATCTAACACCAACAATTCGCGCTTCCAAACCTGGTAAACCTCACCAATAACAATATTACCTATTCTCTCTTTATACTTGTTGTAAACGTTTTCTTTTTCTAATTCAAGTATTCTTGCCGAAAGGTTCTGACGTAGACTCAAAATTGCGCGTCTACCAAAATCAATAAAACGAACAATATCAGATAGTTCTTCTCCAATCTCGGTTTCGCCATCAATCTTCAATGCATCAGAAAAGGCAATTTGAAGGTTTGCATCCATTACCTCGCCATCTTCAACGACTTCACGATTGCGGATTATCTCAAAATCACCTTTATCAATATTGATGATTACATCGAAATTCTGATCGGTACCAAACTTTTTTATCAACACACTCCTGAATGCATCTTCCAAAACCCGAATCATAGTCGGCTTTTGAATGCTTTTTAACTCCTTAAACTCAGAAAATGTGTCAATGAAATTCAAATTCTCCATGGTAAATACTATCTGTTTTCTTTAAAATATTATAACGTCTATAACCGACTTAACTTCTTTATAGGTAAACGAATGCACTGTTGCGTACAAACATTTTTTCTTATCGCCGTCTCGTTTCTCCATCTTCTCACTCTTTACAGAAAAACCTTCATTAGTGGCATTTTCTAAAATCCCATCAATAACAGATCCATCCATCAAGGTCACTTTAACCGTTTTGCCAATACTTTTTACATATTGAGCTAAAACTTTAAGTGGCTGACCGATTCCTGGAGATGAGACTTCCATCTCAAAATCCTCTACCTCACGATCAAATGATGATTCAATTAAACGACTAACTTTTTTTATGTATTCTATTGTAACTCCCTCGTTACCATCTACATAAACAGAAATCCTATTCCCTGTACGCACTTTCACTTCAACTACAAAATAACCGTCAGCAACAATCTGATCCTCAATTATTTCTAATATTTTTTCTTTCGTAATCATCTTCAATTTTATCTAAAAAAATAGGGGACTTGAGCCCCCTACATTAAAAAGACATCGTTTAATCGACTGCAAAGATACTAATATTTTATTGAAATGAAA
>JAYVSA010000090.1:0-4149 GCA_043775765.1 Breznakibacter sp.
TGTCAACCGATAAAAAAAGTTCAGGACTCATGCCCATCCATAATCCCGTTTCGGCCGAATGGGCTAAAAATGAAAACGATTCAGGATACATCTTCGAAACAATGTCAAAATATTTGGCACTTCGTTGTGTCTCTATATCGTTAATTATTTTCACTCTCGAGAGAATCGCTTTTTTTACCTTGCCACTATCAATAGCATCTTTGAATAGATTAAAATCCGTAGCATAATCTTCGAAACGCTGTTCGGTTAACTTCTCATCTATCGACACCATTTTGCCAGCGCACGAAGCTATTTCGTGCAAGGTCTTTAGGTCTACCTCCTCTATGTTCTTGTAAAAAAGTTGAGGTTCAAACCAATATAAACTCTCACCATGGTTAAAAGGAGCCACAATAAAACCCATCTGACCCAGTTTCTCGTTAATTTCAGAAAAACCTAGCTTACTCACCTTGTTCGAAATCAGCAACGACACCTCCCTGCTGCCATACGGGCAAAAAGCAACAAAATCGAGTTGCTTTACCAAGCACAGCTTCAAACTCTCTATCAGTTTATTCTGTTTCAAAATACACGTTTTAATTTTGAGTAACAAAGATAAAGAATTGCACTACTCAAAAACGACTATTGCACAAAAAAGAGCAAAAAAAAAGCTCTACCGAGGTAGAGCCTAAAAGTATAAATTGTGTTACAAAACTTAGAGAAGTTTTACATTAACTGCATTTAATCCTTTTTTACCTTCTTTAAGTTCGTAAGAAACGTCATCGTTTTCTTTAATAGAGTCAATTAAGCCACTAATGTGAACAAAATACTCAGTTCCTGATTGTGAATCTTTAATGAATCCGAAGCCCTTTGTTTCGTTAAAGAACTTTACTTTACCTTCTTTCATACTACTAATAATTAAAAATTTTGCCAAAGTTAAAAAGAAAATTTAATCTACGAACAATTCTCTTGAAAAAATATCAAATTTTAACGTTTCTGTTTTGCTCTTTAACACAATTCTTAACTGAGTCTTTAAAAATAGGGCTATTTAATGGTATCTTGTTCTTTTTAATCACCAAATGTCTAGAGCAAACGCATTAAAATGTAACGGTTGTTGACTCTACAATATCAAATACTCCGAGGAGTATTCTGTGCAAAAAAGGCTGCCCATTACTTTTTGGACAGCCTCTTTTTTTGTTTTGCCTACGAAGCAAATTATAATTTCTCGAAGAAATCGTTTCCTTTATCGTCTACAATAATGAAAGCAGGAAAGTTCTCAACACGAATCTTGCGTATTGCTTCCATTCCTAATTCTTCAAAATCAACAACTTCCGATGATTTAATGCTGTCTTTAGCCAAAATAGCTGCAGGACCACCAATAGAACCCAAATAGAACCCGCCATATTTCTTACATGCATTGGTAACATCTTTTGAGCGGTTTCCTTTTGCAACCATCAGCATAGAAGCACCCAAGCTTTGAAATAAATCAACATATGTATCCATACGTCCAGCGGTGGTTGGCCCAAAACTACCCGAAGCCATGCCTTTAGGCGTTTTTGCTGGACCAGCATAGTATATCGGATGCTTTTTAAAATAATCTGGAATTGGTTTCCCCGCATCTACAAGCTCCTTCATTTTTGCGTGAGCCATATCACGAGCCACAATAAGAGTGCCGTTGAGGTTTAAGCGTGTTTTAACAGGATATTTCGAAAGCTCTTTCAAAATATCTTCCATTGGCTGATCGAGATCAATGTTTACCGCAGGTGCCAATTCTGGCGCTCTCTCTGGGACAAAACGTGCTGGATTTTTTTCTAACTCCTCTAAGTAAATTCCTTCGTGCGTGATTTTTGCTTTGATGTTCCTGTCGGCACTACAGCTCACACCTAGTCCAACTGGACACGAGGCTGCGTGGCGTGGCAAACGAATGACGCGTACGTCGTGTACGAAATACTTGCCACCAAACTGTGCGCCAATGGTACTCTCTTGGCATATCTTCTGTACTTTAGCTTCCCATTCAAGGTCGCGGAATGCTTGTCCGCCTTCGTTACCATGGGTTGGTAAGTGGTCGAGATAACCTGCCGATGCTTTTTTTACGGTTGCTAAAGTTGCTTCAGCCGATGTGCCACCAATTACAAGTGCTAAGTGGTATGGAGGACAAGCCGATGTGCCTAAATCTTTGATTTTTTCTTTTACAAACTTGGTTAAACTCTCTTCATTTAAGAGCGACTTTGTTTGTTGGTATAAGTATGTTTTGTTGCCCGAGCCACCACCTTTTGTGATGAATAGAAACTCGTAAGAGTCTCCTTCTGCAGCATAAATGTCTATTTGAGCAGGTAAGTTAGTACCCGTGTTTTTCTCGTCGAACATATCCAAGGCCACTACTTGCGAGTAACGTAGGTTTTTGTCGCGGAAGGTTTCAAAAATACCTTTCGAGAGTTGTTCGGCATCATCAACGCCTGTCCAAACGTTTTCGCCTTTCTTGCCCAAAACAATTGCAGTACCAGTATCCTGACAAGTAGGCAATTCGCCTTCTGCTGTAACTACTTGGTTTAGGAGCATGGTGTGAGCCACAAAACGGTCGTTATCAGACGCTTCTGGATCTTTTAAGATAAGAGCTAGTTTTTCTAAATGAGCAGGACGCAAGAAGAATGAAACATCGGCAATAGCCTCTTTTGCAAGAAGTTGAAGCCCTTCTGGAGCTACCTTTAGAATTTTTCTGCCATCGACCTCAAGGGTTTTAACAAAATCTTTGGTTAACAAACGATACTTGGTGGTATCTTGTTTGATTGGAAATGGTTTTTGATAAGAAAACTCAGCCATATACTATCTTTTAAGTTATTTAAACAACTAATAATCAGCCAAAAAGAGTGCTGTGTGGACGCTCTTTTATGAAGTTACGAAGTTAGAAAATAACCTTAAATATTTATCCCAAAAATTCTTAAATAAAGGTGCTGAATAAATGTTATAAAACCTCTTTTTTTAGGTTCTTGGGGCATAATAGATGATTAACACCCCTATAAGGGCTATTGCAGAGCCAATAAGGTCGTATTTGTCTGGAGTGTAACTGTCTAGTTTGCAGGCAAATATTAGCGACATTACAATGAAAATACCGCCATAAGTTGCATATACTCGTCCGAAATTTTGTGTTTGCCAAGTGGCAACTACACCGTAAGCGAAGAGAATTAGTCCGCCCAATAGGCCATACCAAAGAGGTTTATCTTCTTTTAGCCATTTCCACACGAGATAACCGCCACCTATTTCGCAAAATCCAGCAAGAATAAATATGGCGAGCGATTGTATGAATGATAGCATGTTACGAAGAAGTTACTGTGTTTTTGCAAATATAACTATTATTGCGGCCGTGAAGGTGTGCAAATATAGGTGGGTAATTCTTTTGCGTTAGGGATAGAGCGGAAATCCTTTTTGCCCTTATTGAATTTCATGTAGACATGAAGCTCGATGGGGCAAAAAGATTGGAGCGAAAGCCCGACCCGATAGGGTAACGCCCAAAGGAGTATTTGTAAAGTTAAATTGTTTGTAATGAGTGCGTTATGGTTTAGGAATGAACTCCATAAGAAGTTCTTTTTGGGCTTTGTTGTAATAGGTGCAGGTCATAGTGTTCATGGAAACAACCCATTTGAATACACCTGTCTGGGCGCAATCTTGGCAAAAGGTGGTGAAGCTTGTTTGCCCTTGTTGATGCGCTTTTAGTTGGCTTTTGAATTGAAGCTCGTTGCTTATCTCGTTGATAATGAGACTTGTGTGTTTTGGACTAGAAGTTATTTCGTAGTTATCTATTCCGTAGAATTTTGTGTGGCCGTCGTCAACGAAGGTTTCGTAGTGGGTAACGCCCAACGTAATGAGTTCTTGTATGTATTTTGGGAAGTCGGCACCCGAATTAACTTTGGAGTGGGCTTCTGAAATAGATTGTAAAGTAAACATGGAGAGTTCTTTTATTGGTGGCTTTACTTATTCACTTACCTCTTTCTTGAGGCCTAATTTCTGCCACAAATCTGTGGGTTTATTACTGTACACGTCTTTTAGGCTATAGACCGATAGGATTATGAAAAGGACGAACAAGAATAATACCAATAGCTGTGTAAAAGAGGTTTTTTGAATTGGTTCTCGTTGGTTTCTTTCGCAGGTATAACCAGGGCAATGCTGTGCTTTTTCTTT
>JAYVSA010000091.1:0-6850 GCA_043775765.1 Breznakibacter sp.
GGCAAGTGCAGCAACCATCATGTTTCTTTTTTGGTCTATTACACATTTGGCAAAAAAGATGATGATAGATGATAAGCGTAACGAAGATTGGCGTACTTGGGCTGTTATGGCCAGTGGTATGATTGGTGCTTTGGCTTATGCATTCTCTGATACCTTTTGGTTTTCGGCAGTTGAAGGTGAAGTTTATGCACTCTCCTCACTCTTTACAGCAGCAGTTTTTTGGGCTATCTTAAAGTGGGAAAATGCTGCTGATGAGTCAAACTCTAACAGATGGCTTATCCTAATTGCTTACTTAATGGGGCTTTCAATAGGGGTTCACTTATTGAACTTGTTGGCTATACCTGCTATTGTGATGGTTGTTTACTTTAAGAAGTTTGAAGTAAATAGAAATAATACGATTAAAGCTCTTTTACTGGGTGTTGTTTTGCTTTTATTTGTTCTTTATGGTATCATTCCTGGTTCGATAAAGCTGGCGGGTTATTTCGAACTCTTTTTCGTTAATAATTTGGGAATGCCAATTAATACTGGTGCCTTTGTTTATATTATTCTTCTTGCAGCAGCCTTAGTATATGGAATTTGGTGGACGTATAATAACGAAAAGGTTATCTTAAATACTATTTTACTTGGTGTAACGGTAATTCTTATTGGATACTCTTCGTTTGCAATGGTGGTGATTCGCTCATCGGCGCAACCAACCATGGATCAAAACTCACCTGAGGATGTTTTCTCTCTCATTAGTTATTTGAATAGAGAACAGTATGGCGACAGACCTCTGTTTACAGGTCCATACTACAATTCACCTATTACTCAATCGTCAGGTGGTGCAGAGGGTGGAGGAGATCCTATTCGTGTAAAAAAAGGTAATAGGTACGAGATTGTTGATTATAAAGTGGAATATACTTATGATGAGGCAACAACAACAATACTGCCTAGGATGTATAGTCGTGATCCTCGTCATGTTCAAGAGTATCAGAGATGGGCTAACATTAAAGGTCGCCCAGTTCAGGCTCCTGGAGAAGATGGCCAACAAACAACAATTATGATTCCAACGTTCACAGAAAATTTATCTTTTCTGTGGAACTATCAGATCAATTTCATGTATTTCCGCTATTTCATGTGGAACTTTGCAGGTCGTCAAAACGACTTAGCGAGTTCAGGTGAATTATATAAAGGCAACTGGCAGTCGGGAATACCTGTTTTAGATAATTTATTACTGGGAGACCAGTCTAAATTGCCCGATATATATAAAAACAACAAAGCCAACAACAAATATTTCCTTTTTCCACTCTTGTTAGGTATTTTAGGAATGGTTTTTCAATATAATGCGAGCAAAGAAGGCAAAAGAAGTTTTTGGATTGTCATGCTTTTATTTTTACTTACGGGCTTAGCCATTGTTCTTTACTTAAATCAAACACCACTTCAGCCTCGTGAGCGAGATTATGCCTATGCTGGTTCTTTCTATGCTTTTGCCATTTGGATTGGTTTAGGCGTATTGGCGGTGGTTGATTTGTTGCAAAAATATTTGAAAGGAAATACAGGTGTTGCGGTGGCTTTTGGATTAACATTCCTATTGGTGCCAACAATATTGGTAGCGGAAAATTGGGACGATCATGATCGCTCGGGTAGATATGTGGCAAGAGATTTGGGAGCCGACTATTTAATGTCGTGCGAGAAAGATGCCGTCTTATTTACCAATGGCGACAATGATACGTTCCCTCTTTGGTATTGTCAGGAGGTTGAAGGAATTCGTACCGATGTGCGTGTGTGTAACCTCAGTTATCTGCAAACAGATTGGTACATCGATCAAATGAAGCGTAAGGCTTATCTTTCTGATCCTTTGCCTATCTCTTTTAATCACGATGAATATATTACTGGTACCAACGATGTGGTTTACCTAATTGATAGAACTCAAAAAGCTCCAATTAATCTGAAAGAAGGTTTAGATTTTGTTCGAAGCACAAATCCTCAAACAAAGAGTTTGCCGAATTATGCTGAGAAACTATCGCATTTCCCTTCTAAGTCATTTATTCTTCCTGTCGATAGTGCGGCTGTCCTTAAGTCTGGACTAGTTTCACCTCGAGCAGCCAAAGATTTAAGAAGTTATCTATTGCTTCAGTTCAATAAGCAATACATCATGAAAAATGAGTTGATGATTTTAGATATGTTGGTAAACAACAATTGGAAACGCCCAATCTATTATGCTGTTACAGTTGGCGATGAAAATTACTGCGGACTTCAAGATTGTTTTCAACTCGAAGGATTAGCGTATCGTGTTGTCCCCGTGCAAACACCTCGCAAAGGCGAAGAGAGCGGTCGTGTAAACACTGCGGTTATGTATAACAATGTGATGAATAAATTTCGTTGGGGAGGTTATGATAATCCAAATGTTTATTTGGATGAGAATCACCAACGTATGGCTATGAATTTGAGAAGTAATCTTGGTCGTTTGGCTGGGGCACTTATTGATGAAGGGGATAAAGATAAAGCGGCCAAAGTACTTCAATTGGCAGAAACTAAACTTCCAGCCAAATTGGTGCCTTACAACTATTTCTCGCTTTACATTGTAGAAGGGTTCTATCGCATCAATAAAAATGCGGAGGCCGATAATATTTTAACTCAATTTGCTAACTCAACAGCTCAAGAGGTGAACTATTTTACATCTCTATCAAGCCGTTTTAGAAGTGCTTCTCAATCCGATATCGAAAGAAGCATGGCAATATATGTGGAGATACTAAAAGTGGCAAAGAAGTATAATCGCGAAGATTTATATAAGAAGTTTGAGGCTCAATATTCTGAGTTTGCCTCAAAATTGAGCTACATGAATTAATACTATGTTTGAACGGCCCTCTATTCTCTTGCGTCATTTGTATCCCAAAGCCCTTTGGCGCTTGGATACCACGGAAAAGAGGGTTGTTCTTACTTTTGATGATGGACCAATACCTGAGGTAACGCCTTGGGTATTAGATGTTTTGGCGCATTATAGAATTAGAGCAACTTTTTTTATGGTGGGTGAGAATATTCAAAAACATCCCGAAGTATACAAACGGGTTTGCGAGGAAGGTCACCAGATAGGAAATCATACATTTAACCATCTAAAAGCTTGGTCTTGCGAAAAGTCGTATTACTTTTCAAACGTACAAAAGAGTTTAGAAATATCTGCCACCAATCTTTTTAGACCGCCCTACGGGCAACTCTATCCGTGGTATGTAAAAGAGCTACATTCTAAATTCGACAAAGTTGTATTATGGGATGTCTTAAGCCGTGATTACGATAAATCGCTCTCGCCACAAGATGTTTTTAAAAATGTAAAAGATAATGTGAGGTCAGGATCAATCATCGTTTTTCACGATTCGGTGAAGTCTTTTGAAAACTTAAAATACGCTCTTCCTGCAACAATTCAGTATTTGCAGGAGTTAGATTACAAATTTGATATTCTTTAAATTAGATAAATAAGATGAATGTTCTTCTTTTAGGTTCGGGTGGACGCGAAAATGCCTTTGCGTGGAAGTTGGCTCAAAGCGAACTCCTAACACAACTCTATATTGCCCCAGGAAATGGTGGTTCAGAAAGATGGGGTACAAATTTGCCAATCAATCCGAATGACTTTGAGGCTGTTAAGAGCGCCGTTCTGAAATTGAAAATCGATATGGTAATTGTAGGTCCAGAAGAACCTTTAGTGAGAGGAATCAAAGATTTCTTTTTGGATGATAGTGAGATTTGCAAAATACCCGTTATTGGACCTGGAAAACTGGGTGCTACCCTTGAGGGAAGTAAAGAGTTTGCCAAAGACTTTATGCTTCGTCATAATATTCCAACGGCCAAATATTTTACCGTAACACAAGAAAATATCTCGGAAGGAGTTGAATTTCTTGATGAGATGTCGGCTCCGTATGTTTTAAAAGCCGATGGTTTGGCAGCAGGAAAAGGGGTTCTTATCATTCATTCATTGGAAGAGGCCAAAAGTGAACTTAAGTTAATGCTCGATGGCAAGTTTGGTGCTGCAAGTAAAAAAGTGGTTATTGAAGAGTGCATGACGGGTATTGAGCTTTCTGTTTTTGTATTAACAGATGGTTTTGGATATGTTATTTTACCCGAAGCAAAAGATTATAAGAGAATAGGCGAAGGAGATACAGGCCTAAATACTGGAGGCATGGGCGCTATCTCTCCTGTACCATTTGCCGATAAGGCATTTATGCAAAAAGTGGAAGAGAAGATTGTCATACCTACTTTGGAAGGCCTACGCAAGGATGATATTCCTTATAAGGGTTTTATCTTCTTAGGTTTATTTAATACCGATGGCGAACCTCGTTTGATAGAGTATAACGTAAGAATGGGTGACCCTGAAACAGAAGCTGTTATGTTGCGCATTAAATCCGATCTTCTTCAACTTTTTGTTGCAACAGCCAACTACGATTTAAAAAATGAGACTATCGAAATTGATACAGATTTTGCAACAACCGTAATGATGGTTTCTGGCGGATATCCTGAAGAATTCGAAAAAGGAAAGGCAATATCTGGTTTAGAGAATGTGGAAGGTAGCATCGTTTTTCATGCTGGAACAACCAAAAATTCTGCCGGTGTGATTCAAAGTGCCGGTGGTCGGGTTTTAGCCGTTAGCTCAAAAGCAAAAACTATGAAAGAGGCTTTAGAATTAAGCTTTAAGAATGTTGCAAAAATACAGTACGATGGTTCTTATTACAGACGAGATATTGGGTTTGATTTAATAAAATAGACGATGCTCAAAACACTGAATAGCAATAAGATTGGGGCATTATTTCTTGCACCATTTCTTGCAATAATGGCTTTCGCTTATGGTTATATTGTTAATGTTCCGCCATTGGTTGCCTTTCAAGAAGATGGCATGCCTCTGTGGAATTATCTGGTTTTGTTCCTTTCAGTCCATGCTAGTTTGTATATTCCGTTAGGTTTTTTTGTGGCTATTTTAATTGCCTTGTTAATAAACAAGATGACTAATAAATATCTACTTTTTGGAAAGCCTACCTTTTTGCCAGCTGTTTTATTTATTATTCTTTGTTCAGGATTTATTTTTATTCAGAATATCAATCCAGTATGGGTTTTTGCGCTTTTCTTTATCCTATCACTCGATAATTTTTTTGCAGCCACCCTTAACGAAAACCAGGCTGAGAGTTGTTTCAATGGCGCTTTTCTTTACTCCTTAGGTTCTCTCTTCTATGGAAAAGCAATACTGTTGGCTCCCGTAATTTGGTTTATTATGATAGGGTTACGTTCATTTAATATCAGAACATTTTTAGCCTCAATTCTTGGATTTGGATTGCCCTTTCTTTTTCTTTTTTTTGTGCCAATAGGATTTAGTGAGCAAAAAGATTTAGCAGATTTAATTCTGTTCAATATGTTTGTGCCAATGAAAATGATAGAATACTCTATACCATTCTATGTGTACACGGGCATTCTTGGGGCAATTACCTTGTTGGCGTTAGTTAGTGTTATGGGAAAATACTCTTCGAAAAAAATAGCGACTCGAAACTTTTTTAAAATATTTATAATCTCGGTGGTGTTCCTTTTTTTGTTGTCGCTCACACGTATCTTTTCTGTGGAGATAATACCTGTGGTGGCAATTGCTGCTAGTTTTCTAATGGCACATTTGTTCAATAATATAAAGTCACCAAAAATCAGTAATCTAATATTTTATCTGCTATTGATATCAACAGGGCTCGCCCAGTATTATTTTGTTGCTCATTAGAAATATGGAGGATTTAAAATAAAAAAAGGGGTTGCATCTAAAATTAGTGCAACCCCTTTCGTTTGTGGAGATAAGGGGAATCGAACCCCTGACCTTTTGACTGCCAGTCAAACGCTCTAGCCAACTGAGCTATACCCCCAAACTGGGTGCAAGATATGAAAAATATTATTATATCATTGTCTGGAATGCTAATTTAAGTAATACAGTGAAAGGAATATGGGGGCAAAATGTAAAAGTTGTTAAAAGCATTACCAAAGCCTGAGTATCTACAGTTATATTTGGTAATTAATTAAGCGAATATAAACGGGTCATTGAGTTTTTTTGCAATTTGGAATTAGTCTAAAAGTTAATCGAAGCTGCGGTTAATTCTCCAGCCCATCATAACATTTTAAATAAAAAAGAGTAAATTTATTTCCATGAAATAAATAGTGTGTTCTCAATAAATTCTTTGAAATAGTGTTGGAAATACATTTTAATATAGAGTTGGTATGGAAGTTAAAAAGTCACCTAAAGTAGATCTCGAAAATAAAAAATCGCTTTTTCTGCAAATAGGGTTTATACTCAGTTTATCTATCGTTCTTATTGCTTTTGAATGGACTTCTTCTAGCTCCTCGAGAAGAGAAATGCAAACGATCGATGAAGGGACGGTAGAAGAAGATATTACACCCATCACAAGAAATGAAGAGAAACCAGCACCGCCACCATCATTAGCTAAGGTTTTGGATGTATTAAATATTGTTGAAGATAATGCCAAAATTGACGAGGAGCTCATTATTCAAGATAGCGAATCTGATCAGAATACACAGGTCGAGGTTACAAACAATGTTGTTACCTCTCCATCTAAAATTGAAGAGGAGGAAATTGAAGAAGCGCCTGTTTTCTTTATTGTGGAGGAGATGCCCGAGTTTCCTGGTGGCCCAACCGAAATCACTAAGTTTATTACCCATAATATTAAATATCCTATAATTGCTCAAGAAAACGGGGTGCAGGGTAGGGTTTATGTAACGTTTGTGGTTAACGGAAAAGGAGAGGTTGAAAACGTTAAAATTGCGCGAGGAGTCGATCCAAGCCTCGACAGGGAGGCAGTTCGCGTTGTTGAAACAATGCCTAAATGGAAGCCTGGAAAGC
>JAYVSA010000092.1:0-2904 GCA_043775765.1 Breznakibacter sp.
ATAATACCACCGCCATTTGCGCTTGCAACGCTGTATTGAATTGTATAACTACCTGCTGTAGGAACATTTACAGAATAAGTCATGTAGTCATTTGTATCGATCCAACCAATATCACTACCACCTTCAGTGCAAGTTTCTTTCTGAACGCCCGACATTTGGCAATAGTTTTCTGCTTCAATTGCACCAGTAATATCAACGGTTGTGCAGGTTGGTATAACACCGCCAGCACTTGGCCAAGAGACAAATTTGCTTTTGTAAAAATTGCCAATTGCAGTTAAGCAACCAGTACCACTTCCGCTACAAAAGATTGACCAAGGCTCAACTTTATCGTTCACAGCCCAAGCGCACATGCTAATATTCCACTCCTGACACTTGTTGATAATTTCATTTGTTCCACTTGTAGTACCATAATTTGCACCAAATTCAGTTACAAAAACTGCATTTCCCATGGCCATAGCAGCTGCTACGTTAGTATAAAATTGCGATCTGTGATTTGCACCATTGCCATCGTCAAAATAGCCATGGAAAGTATAAGCTACGTTAGGGTCGCTTATGCTATATGAATTTGGATATTGCGACCAAGTGCCTGATCCACAAATAATTAAATTATCAGGATCATACGCTCTAATAACATTTTTCATAACCACGCACCAATCTTTAATACTGTTTGCCGATTGGCTTGTTGGTTCATTCCATGGTTCATAAATTACGTTTGGAGTATTTCCGTATTTCTGAGCCATAGTTTTAAAAAATGCCTCTGCCTGCGAACGATAAGCCCATGTATCACCTTCTACATGCCAATCAATAATAACATAAATGCCTTTTGCTATAGCAGCATCAACAACAGCATAAATTTTATTGTAATCACCATCTGGTCCGCCATCATTAATAGGACAACCATAAGCAGCCCTAACGACAGAAACCTGCATTTGATCTACCAAATAATTAACGGTTGAAGCAGTGTAATAACTGCCAGACCAATTGCTCCAAAAAAAGCTCATACCACCAAGCGATATTTGAGTACCATCTTGAGCACACACATGTGCGTTTGAAACTTGTAATCGGCCATACTGCGAAACCACGCCAGCACCTTTGCCATAAACCTGAGCAGAAAAGCTCATGGTTATAATAGTTGACAACATAAAAAAGCGAAAAAGCTTTAAATTTAATTTGGAAAAATTCTTCATAAGTTGTTAAATAATTTAATTAGTATTTGTGAAAACATTCGTCGATCATTGAAATTAAAAATGATCGATTCAGAAAACATAAGAGCCTTAGCCCCAATGTACTTGCTCGATAAAAAGTACAACTTGTTTCATAAAAGTTTAATTAGTGAATAAAATGCATCTAAAAAGCGACATCACTTAATAAATGTTAACAGATGCAAATTAGTCCTAACGAATATCAAACAATCAATAATGAATATTACTTTTTAAGGACAGTGGTATTACTTTTCTAGGACATTTTGTCGCGAAAAACCACCTCAAATCAGATTATATACTGATTATGAACACAATACAAAAACTAAGTATAAGACTCCTTGAGTAGAAGATAAATGAATGGGAACAACAGGTATGGAGAAACAGCGATCATTACAGATCAAACAAAAAATCGGAAAGATTCATACTTGACTCCAATTTGAGCGCTTGCCTTAATCGGTATCGCCTACTCTCAACTCCACGTATAGTGAGGTTCATGAGTTGAGCAATTTGGTTGGTGTTGAGCCCCATGCGGATAAAAGCAGCCAGACGGATATCGACCGATGGCAGAGTGGGGTATTTTGCTTTGATGTTGGTTATAAAGTTTTGATATACCTTATCGAAATGGAGTTCAAAAAACTCCCACTCTTTTTCAAAAGCTGTTTCATCTTTTAAGCGAGTTATGAGCTTGTTAAGTTTCTCTTTGATAGGCGCATCGGCCTGATTGGCAATCATGCTCAACTTCTCAATTTGCTCGTTAAGAATGCCTGTTTTGTAAATCATCTGCATAGTTATCGATCCAAGTTCGCTGTCTTTGTTTTGAACTTTGGCTTCGAGCTTCTCTTTTTCGAGTTCGATAATTCGTTGATTGGCCTTTATTTGCTCGCTCTCCAATTTTTTACGTCGGTTTAAAACGTTGGTTTTATACCAGAAATAGATTAGTAGCGAGAAAATAACTAAAAGCAATAATTTAAAAAGTAAACTGTTGTAAAATGGTGGTTTAATGGTGATTTTAAGCTCTGCGGATGGGCTAGAGATTTCACCCGACGAATCCACGATGGCAAGTTTTAGTGTGTAACTGCCCCCATTTAAATTTGTGTAGGTAATTTGTTGATTATCGTTATTTGCGAGTTGCCATTTGGTATCAAATCCTTCGAGTTTATAGGCAACGGCTGATTTGTTGGCCGTTTTAAAGTGCATATTTGCAAAATGGAAGGTGATAACATTCTCGTTGTGGAAAAAGGTAAGCTCTTTGGTATTTTGAACCGATTGGTTGAGCAAAACTCGTCCATCTACCTCCTCACCAACTTTTACCAGTTTATTAAATAGCGAGATGCCCGTAACCACGACTTTGCCGTTTGATTGGCTTCTTAAAAGTGAGTCGGGATTAAATATTGTCATTCCGCTTGAAGTGCCAAAGGCCAACTGATTATTGTGCATTTTTAAGCAGGCGCCTTTCCGAAATATCTCGTCGGTTAGCCCATTTTGAGCTGTGTAATTGACAAAGTGGTTGCTCTTTTTTTGAAAGCACGAGAGGCCTCTGTTTGTTGATATCCAGATGTTACCGCTGTTATCTTCGGTAATTCCTTTAACCATATTATTGGCAAGTCCATCACTTTCGGTGTAACTGGTAAAGTGGCTGGTTGTTTTGTTAAAGAGATTTAGTCCGCCCCCAAGTGTTCCAATCCACAAATCGCCACCACTA
>JAYVSA010000093.1:0-8493 GCA_043775765.1 Breznakibacter sp.
CGCTGATATTCAAATAAATTATTACAAAAGCCACTTCCTTTTAGCCCTTTTTTCATTGTCATTTATATTTTTTCAAAAATAGCACAATTTTTCATTCGCAGGCTCAACTTAAATTGTCGAAAGTTATTTTGAATGGCTTCATTGTCTTTTAAACTACAGTGCAAGCAAAAAAATAAAGGCCAGAGTAATCTCCAGCCTTTAAAATTGGGTTATTATTTGGTACTCTATTTTTTTAACCTAAGCATAAATACATCGTGCGGACCTAATTCTGCCGAGAATGGTTTGGAAGTATTACCAACCTCTTTATGCGCCCATAAATCGCGAATCTTATAGGTATCATTAATAAAGTTGTAGTTCGTACCAGAGAAACTATCCGATATATTCTCAGACGTTTTCCAGTCGAAATTAATTTTCTTAACAGATTCGCCCCTATTCAAGAAACAAATTGCCAATTCATTATTAGCTAGTGGTTTAGCGTATATTTCCAAATCGTTAAATTTAAACCACTTAAAACATTGAACCCCAAGCGAGTCTTGGTTAACAGCTATTACATCCTCATTAGTCAGTATTTCGGTGGTTTCTTTACTCATACTCCTAAGGTCGTTGCCCGCAATAAGTGGTGCCGCCAACATACACCATAATGAGAAGTGAGCGCGGTCTTCATGAACGTTCATTCCATTACCCACTTCCATCATATCAGGGTCATTCCAGTGTCCAGGACCAGCATATTGACGTAGGTCTTTTTGCATATCGAGAATTTGCATGATGCCATTAGAGACCCAGCTTCCATGACCCATTTCGCCATTCCAAGAAGGAAAAATATCACCCGTAGTACGCCATAAATGGCCTATATTTTTTCCCCAGAGCCACGGTTTATGATCACCCCATTCGCAAATACTAAAAATCACTGGATGTTTTGCAGATGCCAAAGCATTACGCATGGTTTTGTAGGCCTCCACGGCCAATAAGCTATCGGTGTTACACCAGTCGTATTTTAAGTAATCTATCCCCCATTGCGCATACGTTAACGCATCTTGATATTCATAGCCTCTACTTCCAGGCTTACCGCCACAGGTGTTCCAGCCAGCATCGGAGTAAATACCAATTTTTAAACCCCTAGAATGGACATAGTCGGCAAGTGCCTTCATCCCCGAAGGAAAGCGTTTGGGATCGGGATGAATAAACCCCAAACTATCGCGCATTCCGTGCCAGCAATCGTCGAGATTAACATATTCATAGCCCGCATCTCTCATTCCTGTTGTGATCATGAGGTCTGCGGTTTGTTTTATCAAATCTTCATTGATGTCGCATGCAAAGGTATTCCAACTATTCCATCCCATTGGAGGCGTTAGAGCCAATTTATCATACTTCTGACTCTGGCTATAGAGCGCGGTAAAACATAGCAGAAATAAAATTATTTTTCTCATTTAATTTGATTTAACTGTTTAATTATAAGTTGATTGAGAGAGGATAAATATTTCAAATTTAAGATATAAAAGGAGGAATGAATGATACAATTGGAACTTAAACAAATACTTTTCAATCAAAAAATAAGATATTTCACCGTGAATGATCAAATAAGACGATTCTTACAGATATTAGAGTTGAATTTGAGTAAAAAAAGGAAGCGTAATACCAGATGGAAACCTTAGTATTATTTTGTTTTTCAGGCGTTTAACCATAATGAGATAACCAATTACTTGGTTAAGTGAATTATTTTTACTTATTTTAACATTTAAAAGCGAGAGGGAATTTTATGAAATTACAGATACTGCGAGAGATAACGCCACTGAAGGAGACCGACTGTTTTTTAGTTTTCGACCGGAAGAAAGTGGGGTTTAACTTTCCAATTCATTTTCATCCTGAGTTTGAGCTTGGTTTTGCATATAATGCCCAAGGGGCAAGGCGAATTGTGGGCGATCATATGGGCATTGTTGGTCAATATGAATTGGTGCTGATAGGTCCGAATTTGAATCACTGCTGGGAAAACTTCAACAACAGCACAACCGAAGCGATGCATGAAATAACCATTCAGTTTCCAACCGAACTCTTTTCTGCGGAATTACTTAATAGAAATATTTTAAAGCCCATTCAATCACTTTTTAAGAATGCCGACAGAGGAGTTCTTTTTTCGGAAGAAACTGCAATTAAAATTGCACCCCGCTTAAAAGAACTTGTTCACAAGCGCGGATATGAGAGTTTTTCTGAGATTCAATCAATACTGAACGAATTGGCCAATTCTCCGAATCAACAAATTCTCTCGAGTCGTTCATTTCAAGTAAACACCAATTTCCACAACAGCAAACGCATTGAAGAGGTTTACAAGTATGTAGTGGAAAATTTTAATTCTAAAATGAAACTCGAGGAGGTTGCGTCTAAATTTAACATGACGGTGATTTCATTTACCCGATTAATGAAGCAACATACAGGTCAATCATTTGTTGATTTTGTGAATGAGATACGCCTTGGTCATGCGGCACGAAATTTAATTGAAACGGACAAAAGTATTGCTGACATCTGCTTTGAATGTGGTTTTAACAACATTTCCAATTTCAATAGAATTTTCAGAAAGCACAAAAGTGTCACGCCATCGGAGTTTCGAGATAATTTTAATGGAACCAAAATAGTCCTTTAAATATTTTTTATCGCATAAAGTGCTAGCGTTTAGTCTCTTAACAACACCTGCACTCTATGCGTTTTCATTAAGAATTAATATTATTGGGCAAATAACACTCCAGTAATTCACATTCAAACAGCGGAATAATGGTGGTATTTGCTATTTGTGCAGGAATAAGAACTGTTTCGCCCTCAGCAATAGTGATTGTACTTCCATTGGGGTATTTGAGTAATGCCTTTCCTGAAACACACATGTACACAACAAACGACTTAAAAATGAGGTTATTACAATTAATCTCTTTCGAAAGTTTTAAATAATTTACTGTAAAATAGTTACATGAAACCAGATTTGTGGGAGTATTGTACAATGCACTAAAGTTTACCGTTAAATCATCTTTAGCCTCCAATTCAATAATATCTTTGGCCAAATCGGTATGAAGTTCGCGCATCAAACCGTTTGCGTCTTTTCTATTATAGTCGTAAATGCGGTAAGTAATATCGGAGTTTTGCTGAATTTCGGCTAAGAAGATTCCCTTTCCAATGGCGTGTACACGTCCTGCGGGAAGAAAAAAGACATCACCTGATTTTACTGGGTGTTTCATGAGCACTTCAATAAGCGTATTGTTGGCTACGCGTTTCTCATACTCGTGTTTTGATATTGTTTTAGAAAAGCCCGAATATAGAAACGCATCTTTCTCGGCATCAATAACATACCACATTTCTGTTTTACCAAGCGAGTTATGCCTTATTTTGGCGATCTCGTCATTGGGATGCACCTGAATGGAAAGATTATCACGCGCATCTATGAGTTTTATTAATAATGGAAATTGTGTTAACTTTTTATTACCAATAAGTTGCGTTGGAAATTGCTTAATGAGTTCACTTAGTGTTTTACCTGCAAATTCGCCATTCTCAACAACCGAGACACTCTCTTTAACTTCAGAAATTTCCCAACTTTCACCAATATTTTGAAGTTCGGACTCTATATTTTTAAATTTCGCAATCTTGTTCCCCCCCCAAATATTGGATTTGAAAAAAGGAGTAAATTTTATTGGATACATACGCATTAATTTATTCTCTTTCGTGTTTAGATTGATTTTTCAACATAAACACCACATTATAAGATCATTAAGTTTAATTCTGGAGGTTCAGTTTGGGCATGGCAATAGCCAACTATTGATGTATCAATAGTGCTTAAGTAACAAGAAGGAGTACCGGGTTCGATACTTATCCTTCTTGTATTTCGTGAGTCATCTTAGATGTGTATTGTAGTTGTTTTTAGTTAACCCCATTGAAAATCCCCAAAGTCAAAAGGGGTAAACCTCTCTAGCTAGAAAAAAACAGTCAATTCATCTTCGATGTTTCTCAACACCTCAAATATTAGTTTTTATTTTGTCGTCGTTCGTCGAGCTCATGAGTAATGCCAGACATGTACTTATCAGTGAGTTTGTAGATTGATAGAAACAGTACCGAAAGCACAGCACCCACAGCGGGGTAAATGCTAATCATTAACTTAATTCCGTGAAGCGATTCGGCTCCTTGTTGTGCATTGGCCTCAAATCCGTAAGCGGCTAATAACCAGCCAGTAACGGCACCTCCGAGTGTCCAGCCCATTTTTTGCGACATAGACGATGAAGAGAAGACCAATCCGGTTGCTCTACGTCCTGTACGCCATTCCGAATAGTCGGCAATATCGGCATACATAGACCACATGAGCGGTAACACAATACCAGCCGAGATGCCGATAAAGATGTTCAAAAGGAATATTAGGCCAATGTTTGATGGATCTAATGCAATGAGAAGCACACTAAAAATTGCGCAGAACAACATTGCCGCAATAAAAGTATTTTTCTTTCCTATTTTGGACGATACTGGTTTTGCGAGCAATACGCCTAACATATTAGTAACTAACCAAATAGTCATATAAGCACCTGCTAATTTATCCCATTTAACCAATCCGATTAAAGGAATAGTTTGATCTTTAATATAGTATTTGAAATAGTAAATAATACTTCCATCTCGCAACGAATTAAATATCAAAACCGAAACTCCAGCACCAAGCATAATAAACCATTGAGCATTTTTGGCTAAATCTTTCAGATCGTTTTTAATAGAAGTTTTTTCAATGAGAGGTTTTACACGTTCTTTCGTCCAGAGAAACGCCATAATAAAGAACGTTGCAGCAATAACGGCATAAATAGAGACGGTATATTTGTAGCTAAGCGCAACCGAAGAACCAATGCTATTGAAATAATCGAGCAAATAAGGAACCGAGGCGGTCATGAATATTCCACCAGCATAAGCACCAATAAAACGGAAGGATGCCAATGAGGTTCTCTCTTTCGGCACGCTTGTCATTACACCCATCATAGAAGCATAAGGCACGTTGATGCACGAATAAATTAGCATCATGAGCGTATAGGTGAGGTAAGCGTATACTAATTTTCCCGACGGACCAAAATCTGGCGAAGTAAACGTGAGCATACCAGCAATACCAAAAGGAACGGCCATCCAGAGAAGATAGGGTCTGAATTTTCCCATTTTGGTATTGGTTCTGTCGGCTATTATACCAACCAGAGGATCTACAAAACTATCCCAAAGACGCACCAGCAAGAGCATTGTGCCCACAGAAGCTGGGGAAAGTTCTACCACATCGGTATAATAGATCATCAAAAACATGGAAAAAAGTTTCCAGAAGAGCGATGAGGCGAAATCGCCAAAGCTGTAGGCTACTTTCTCTTTAAATTTTATTATTTCAGACATATCATTAGATTATAAGTGTTCTATACGTTCCAGTATTTCCATTAAAGCACGGCAGTTGTGATAAGGACATTTCCAAAAGCCAACTTTATCATCAGTCGTTATTGGAGTTCCGTTCATATCAACTCGCCAGTACCATTCTCCATTTTTTGTATCAATAAGTTTCTCTTTTATAAAAGTCCAGATTTTAACAAATTCTTCTAAATACCGTATTTGCCCGTTAATGGAATACGCATCTAAAAGTCCCACGAGCGCTTCCGCTTGAGGCCACCAATGTTTTTCTTTATCCAGAATATTTCCATGTTTCTCATTATAAAGAGATCCATCAACGTCTGTGCCTTCATTCAGAGTTACATCGACCAATTTGATGGCTGTTTTGCGCACCTCTTTTATGATTTCAAAGTCACGAATGGTAAGAGCAGCTTCGTGCATGAGCCAAGCCCCTTCTATATCGTGTCCATAAGAAACAATGGACGATTTCACGCTCCAGTTGGTATCGAAAAAGAGATTGAAATGGCCCGTTTTAGGGTCGATAATTTTATTATGAAAGATGACCAAAAGATTTTCAATGCTCTCTTTCAGCTTTTTATCGGGCCATACTCGAAAGAGATTTGTGTAGGGCTCGAGAATGTGGAGATGCGTATTCATAGACTTGGGCGTATTGTCGTCTTTAGGACTCAAACGCATGTCATCGAGTTTCGACCAATCGTTACTCAAGGCTTCAACATAACCACCAAATTTATTGTCATGAACCCGTGTTTCTAGAATATAGAAGAGTTGGCGAGCATACTCCAACGCCTCAACATTGGCACAAGCCCTATTGTATTCGGCAAGAGCATAAATTCCAAAACCCTGAGCGTAGGTTTGCTTTCTTACATTGCTTTTTCGGCCTTGAAAATCTACTTCCCACACAAACCCACCATTTTGCTGATCCCAGAAGTGAGTCATGAGATAATTATACGCCCGATTTGCTGCTTCTTTATATTTTTCGATGCCCGTAATTCGATAGGCCGATGAGAAAGTCCATAAGATACGAGCATTTAATACAATACCTTTGGGAGCCGATAAGTCGATCTCACCAAAGTGGTCTATTCTACCCAAAAATCCACCATGCCTCGTGTCAATAACCTCAGAAGACCAGTAGTCGAGCAGTCGAATAAGCTCTTGATGGATTTCTTCTTTCAAGTCAGTAACATCCTTTACTTTAGATGCTTTAGAAGTTGAGTTATATCCTAAATTTAAACTCATAAGATTCTCTCTACAAAAGGTTTATAAAAGGCTTATTACTCTCTATCAATTCATTAATAGTTTGAACCGATAAATGCGAATATAACTTATCTGAAGGAGTATTTAAACAGTAATCTATTAGCTGTTCAATGGTTGTAGTTGCCACATGCATACGCGTATCGGAAGAGGCGTAATAGATAAATATTTTACCATCGTCATCCTTTATCCAGCCATTGGAAAAAGCCACATTAGACACATCGCCAAGGCGTTCACTGCCTAAAGGTGCAATAAAATGTCCGTGAGGCTTATGCGTTACAACCCAAGGTTTTTCGAGATCTGTCATAAAAACATAGAGAGTATAACGCAACCCCGCGGCGGTATTACGCACACCATGGGCAAGTTGAAGCCAGCCATGCTCGGTACGAATAGGCGCTGGCCCTAATCCATTCTTCACTTCGTAAATGGTATGATATGTTTTTGCATCGACAATAACCTCTTGCTTCACTTCAGGGTTCTCCATAGTGTCTGATAGTCCAAACCCAATGCCACCACCCTTTCCAGTGTCTATAAACCCATCTTGAGGACGAGTGTAGAGACCATATTTACCATTGATAAAATGTGGGAACAACACCACATTTCGTTGTTGTCCAGAGGTTGAGATTAAATCGGGTAAACGCACCCACGTTTTTAAATCTTTTGTACGAGCAATACCAGCACCAGCAGTTGCGCTAGAGGTATCACCATCGGGTGCATTCGGATCTTTTCTTTCGGTACAGAAAACGCCGTAAATCCAGCCATCATCATGTTGCGTTAAACGCATATCATACACATTGGTATCTGGATTACTGGTTTGAGGCATAGTGATAGGCTCATTCCAAAACTTAAAATTATCGATTCCATTGGAGCTTTCTGCCACAGCAAAAAATGATTTACGATCATTTCCTTCAACTCGAACCACAATAAGATATTTACCCTTGAGTTTAATGGCCCCAGAGTTGAGCGTTGCATTAAACCCAATGCGTTCCATAAGAAACGGATTGGTCTCTTTATTGAGGTCAAATCGCCAATTAAGAGGTAAATGGTCTCGTGTTACAATAGGATTTGCGTAGCGGTTGTAGATACCATTTTGACTAAACAGCATTTCGTTGCTTTTAGAAACGAGAGCATTATGTTGTTTTTTGATTAGTTCTAATCGGCTGTTAAACAGAGTGTTGTTCATTGTAAATCTATTTAATTAATCTTGTTTTAATTTATTGAATTTATTGAGCAAGAGAATGGTTGAGTCGTTGGTAAACTCAAGAGCATTCGATGCAGCATTATGATTAGGATAAGGAAAGAAAAAATGGTGTGTTGATGCGTTGCGCCAAACCATAACGTAACTCACCTCTTTTTTTATAAGAGAATCGTTTAATATAACGCCCAACTTACTGGTAAACCAGGTAGAATCGGTAACATTGGTACAACCCGTTTCGGTAAAAGCGGCTAATTTATTTTTTTCTTTAGCAGTTTCTATCACGATGTGTAATTTTTGAACAACCTCGGCTAGGCCATTGGGTTTTGTGAAATCGAAGTAGTTGTCGGATCCCAAAATATCAACCACATCATCTCCCGCATACCAAGTAAGATAGCTCTCCCTGCTGTTAAAACCTTTATCGGGTGAGTAGGCAACCACCATAAGCGAAAGCCCCTTTTCGTGGCGTAAATAGTTCACCGTTTCTCTAAAAAGTTCTTTAAATTGAGTAGCAGTACACGCTTGACTCCCCCACCAAAACCATGTGCCATCCATTTCGTGCCAAGGACGAAAAATAAACGGAATTGGCGTGCCATCGTTATCTTTTAAACCCTTAAAGAACTCTGCAACCTTGTCTAATTGCTCAAGAAACTCTTGAT